>DAOTUI010000299.1:0-6118 GCA_034437035.1 Chloroflexaceae bacterium | reverse complement strand
GTGCAGACACAGGTACCATAGCCGGGGTGTTCCGCACGATAGTTTCGTGTGGCTTGTATCGGTGATGGCGGGTTTCCTCCGCATCCGGATGCGGCAAAACGCCTCAACGGTTTATATGCGATTGCCCTGACGGTTGGGGCAGGAGTCTGGCCACTCCCACTTCAACCGAGTGTATAATAGATAGTATAGTTGCCATTTTTACAAAGGGTGGACAATGCCGGCAAGAGATGTCTATCATCAAACGGTCAAACAGGCTCTCATCAAAGATGGCTGGACTATTACGCATGATCCACTTAAACTGTCCTGGGGTGGCAAAGATATGTATGTTGATTTAGGGGCCGAGCGTCTCCTGGCGGCCGAAAAAGCGGGGCAAAAAATTGCTGTCGAAATTAAAAGTTTTACCAGTGACTCAGAAATGGCTGACCTGGAACAGGCTCTGGGACAATATCTGGTGTATCATGCTGTAATGGCGGCACGCGAGCCAGATCGTGTCCTCTATCTTGCTGTACCCCACGATGTGTGGCTCAACATGTTTGCCGAACCGCTGGGCCAACTGTTGCTCCAGACCTACCCGGTTCGCCTGGTTAGTTTTGACATCAGCACGGGAGAATTTGTTCAATGGACGAGCTAGAATCTTATCGGGAAATTATTCAGCAGGCTTTACAGGATTATGCCGCTGTTCCCTATGCCTATGGCGCGATCGAGAGTCGCGTCGTGGTTGATCGTTCCAGCGATCAATATTTGCTGGTCAATGTCGGCTGGGATAATGGTCGCCGCGTGCATGGGTGTCTTATCCACATCGATATTATCAACGGCAAAGTCTGGATTCAGCGGGATGGGACGGAAGAGGGGATCGCCCGTACCCTGGTTCAGGCCGGTATTCCAAAAGAACGGATTGTGTTAGCGTTTCGGTCCCCGGAACTGCGCCGGCATACGGGCTATGCGGTTGCGTAAGCCTATCCCACCTCCGTCGGTACCTCCGCCGCGAACATTTCGGGGTAGCGCGCCGGCAGCGCATCCAGAAAAGCCTCCCCCAGTGCCCAGAAGCCCTGCGCTGCGACCAGGTCGGTGTCACGCCGGCGCCGGCCCTGGTCGGCATCGCGCCAGACTTCCAGCCCCTGATAGCTCACCTCATCCAGGATAAACCCGATCCGGCGAACGAACTGGTAGCAGAGGTAACGCCCATCTGCCGGACCAGTCAGCATATGCGGAGCGATGTTCATTGCTGCCTCCTGTGGGCATAAAAAAGCCCACCTTGCGGCGGGGAAGCTGAAGCGGGGCTACGGCATATGCTACAATAGCCCTGCATCGGCGCTTCTGTCGCCGGTGCCACGCCGCTCGGCTGCGGGCACAGCGCGAGCGGCACCAGTATACGTTTTGGCTCTATTGGAGCCAAGAATACCACACCCTGGAAAAATTGTCAATCCCGGTGGCAATACGCAATGGTGCAACGTTTTGGCGAGAAGTTGCGAACGCTGCGAAAGCGGCAACATATGACCTTGTCTGAACTGGCCTCCTCACTGGGCTATGTATCGCATAGCTACATCAGCGCCGTGGAGTATGGAAAGAAGCAGCCAACGGTCGAATTTGTCCTCAAAGTATCGCGCCTGTTTAACGTGCCGGCGGATACGCTGATCAAGGATGAACTGGAGTTGGATGAAGATCAGGCATAAACTGCAACGAGAATTTCCTGCAATCATTCGCGCCAAAGCCACAGAACAAGCTGAACCATCCCATCCGGTTTTCGTCATCTCTGCGCCCTCTGCGTCTCTGCGTTGAGAAAGAAATCTCGTTTAGTGCTGCTTGCCGCGTGGCCTATCTTCTGCTATACTCCTCAGGGAAGCGGACAGAAACAAATGTGTTGAATATACCCTGTTGAACGGAGTATGTGAGCTATGCAACTGCTCTATCTGGACCCGAAAACACTCGAGGCCGACCCCGACGGCGTGCGCGAACAGCCGGGTGATGTGGCGGGGCTGGCGGCGACCATTTCCGAGCAGGGTCTGCTCCAGCCGCTGGGCGTGGTTGATGTGGGGCAGGGGCGCTACCGCGTCGTCTATGGCAATCGGCGGCGGGCGGCGGCGGTGCTGCTGGGGCTGGAGAAGGTGCCCTGCATCTTGCTCGACAGTGAGCAGACGCATCTGGTGTTGCAACAACTGATCGAGAATGTGCAACGCCAGGATCTAAACGATATGGAACAGGCGCGTGCTTTTGCCCGCCTGCGCGCCCATCTGGTGGAGACACGCGGCAAACGCCCGGAGAGTGAACTGGATGAAGAGGTAGGCCGGACGGTCGGTTTGACCGGGCGTACCGTGCGGCGTTACCTGGGCCTGCTGGATCTGCCCGACGAGGTGCAGCAGCTTATCCGGCGCGGCGAGCTAAACGTGACCCAGGCCCAGCATCTGCGGCGCATTCCCAGCCCGCGTACCCAGATTGAACTGGCCCAGGCAGCCGCCGAAGAGGGCATGTCTGCCGGCGAAATTGGCCGCCTGGCCGCCTACTTTGCCGCTAACCCTAACCTGACGCTGGAGACGGCACTCCAGGCGCTGGAGCAGGGCCAGCAGTTGCGCGACCAGGCCGGTCCCGAAGTGATGGTGACGGGTGGCCCGCTGAGCAAGACCAGCACCACCGTTATTGAGGAGAGCGACGCCGGGCTCTGGCCGGATGAAGAGGATGAAGACAAACCCGACGATAGCGCGTTCCTGACCGTCGAGGAGGATACGGTTGAGAACCGGCCGAAGAACAAGGCGCGCGTGTTTCGTATCCGCTCCCTCGATCAGATGGTAGACGAGACCGACCGCCTCTCGCGGGCCTACGCCGAGGGTGATCTGGTCAAGTGGGTGCGGCAGGATGATGGCGCGCCCTTCAAGTTGCGCCTGCTGCTGAAACAACTGGAGAGCCTGACACGCGGCCTGCGCGAACTGGCCCAGCAGCAAGGGTGGGAAGAGGAGTAGACAGCGCGGATATGCAACTCTACCTGATCCGGCACGCTCAGTCGTTTAATAACGCCCTGCCAAAGGAGCGCCGGCATGAGCGTTCACATGATGCGCCGTTGACGGATTATGGCACCCGGCAGGCGGAGTTGCTGGCGCAGCATCTGGCGACCGGGTTTAATCCCAGTTCACCGGCGCAGAATCGACCGGATGTGCGGGGGTACGCTCTGACCCGGCTCTACTGCAGCCCGATGTGGCGTGCGTTGCGCACTGCGCAGTTTATCGCCGAGGCGCTAAAGCTTATGCCGGAGGTCTGGGTCGATCTGCATGAGCAGGGCGGGGTCTTTCTGGAGGATCGGGAGACCGGCGCGGTGACGGGCTATCCGGGCAAGACGCGCCAGGAGATGCAGGCCGAGTTTCCCGGCTACCTTCTCCCCGATGATATCACAGAGGCGGGCTGGTGGTCCGGCGGCTATGAGGATCAACCGACCTGCGATGGACGGGCTATTCGCGTGGCAGAGAAACTGCGCACCTGGGGCGACACCGACGAGCGGATCGCGCTGGTTGCGCACGCCGGCTTCCTCGATGCGCTGCTCAAAGCGCTCTACCATATGCTGCCCAGCCGGGGGCTGTTTTACTACCACCACAACACTGCCATCTCCCGGGTTGATCTGCGTGGTGATGGCGACCTGGTTACGCGCTACCTGAACCGCGTCGATCACCTGCCGCCGGAACTGCTTACGTTGTAGGGTGGGGTTGGCGATTGGCGATTGGCGATTTTCGGTAGAGCCGGGTTTTTGCATATCCGCATAAGAAATGACCGGGAGTCCCGGCTTCAGCCGGTGAATACCTGCCGGGGCCGCAGCATACTTCCGCAAAAGCCTGATCCGGCTGATGAACGTTGAGCAAAGAACCCGGATATGGAGTGCAGCAGAAGAACGGTGCATTCTATGCACCGTTCTTCTGCTGCATCCTCTGCGTCTCTGCGTCTCTGCGGTGATAAAAACCGATTGACAGGTTGCAAGGGCGTAACAATTACACGCTTGCAAATTATCCTTCCTGACGCCAATGCAGGTACCATGGAATTGCATTCAGTGTGATACCTCCCACTTATCACCTCTGGTATAGATCTTGCTTAGATGTGAGTTAAGCAGTAGTTTTTACGCTCCCCGAAATCCCCGTCCAGGCAGCCAGGGATAGCGCGGAAGATCCGGCACCGGCTGTACTGCTGTACTTCGTAAGAGCTGCCTGTTTCCCATAATTATCAACATATGCTCGATGGTGAGCATTTGTAAAGCCAGGAGATGACGTTATGTCTGACATATTGCGGAACAAACCCCAGGATACGCAGGGTATGCAGCAGATACTGCACGGATTGAACGACCAGATTGTTGCGGTGCAACAGCAGATCGATGAGTGCAACGCTGACATTACGGCACTTGAGCAGCAACTTGAGCAGGCGCAGGCCGAACAGCGCGACACCACGGACTTGCGTCAACAACTGGATGCAGTACGCGCTCAGGTCGGTGAGCTACAGTCCCAGGTTGACCGCCTCAAATCGGGCGCGGCCGCTGCCGGCGACCGGGCCATGTCTATGGAGCGTGGTGCTTCGCGGGGAGCGGTGATTCCCGGCAAGACCGTAGAGACCAGTACCGCCCAGCCAATGCGCGAGAACTTTACCATTGGGTATACGGCCCAGACCCAGGAGGTACCCGGAACACCATTGCGACTGCATGCTGCTCCCGGCCAGGATGCACCGGCACTGGATGGGCCGGCTTCCAGCACACACCTTACGCTGCTGGAAGGGCCGGTCTCTGCTGATGCCTGTACCTGGTGGCGTGTCCGCACCACCGACGGACGCGAAGGCTGGGTTGCGGGCGAACACCTGGTAGCCCACCCGGACTCAGTGTAAGACAAACATTTGTTAACGTTTTTGCGCCATGACGTTCAAGCAGAGCACCGCAGGTGTGGCTTGCAGTCGCACAACCCTGGACAACCCCGGCGACAGGTTTATACCTGCCGGCGGGGTTGTTTTGACCCGGAGCAAAAACAGACAAACCTCAAACACGTTATTTGCTGTTCCTCTATTTTCCCCAATGTTGCAGCCCATGCTACGATGCGCTATACTCTCGCCATATTCAAACAGAGTTAGCGCCGCAACCGTGAGGGAGCGACTTGCACCAGCCAAAGGAGAGAGTAATGGCGCAGGCAACCATTGGCGTGATTGGTGGTAGCGGCCTCTATGCCATGCCCGACCTGGAGAATGTCGAGACGATCAACCTGGAGACACCGTTTGGTACCCCCAGTGATGCCTACGTTCTGGGTGATCTGGCGGGGCAACGGGTCGCTTTTCTCCCCCGCCACGGACGCGGACACCGGCTGTTGCCGACTGAGGTGCCGAGCCGGGCCAATATGTATGGCTTTAAGCAACTCGGCGTCCAGTATCTGGTCTCGGTCAGTGCTGTCGGCAGTTTGCAGGAGGAGTATAGCCCCGGTCAGGTCGTCATCCCCAACCAGATTTTTGACCGTACCAAAGGTATCCGACCCTTCACCTTTTTTGGTGATGGTATCGCGGTGCATATCGGTTTTGATCACCCCTTCTGCCCCATGTTGAGCGAGCGACTCTACCAGGCGGCACAGCAGGCGGGGGCAACAGTTCACCGTGGCGGCACCTATGTCTGCATGGAGGGTCCGCAGTTCTCGACGCTGGCCGAGAGTGAGGAGAACCGCCGCCGGGGACACGCCCTGATCGGTATGACCGCGCTGCCCGAAGCCAAGCTGGCGCGGGAAGCCGAACTGTCCTATGCCACGCTGGCAATGGTCACAGACTATGATTGCTGGCATCCGCACCATGACTCGGTGACGGTTGAGGCAGTGGTCGCCGTCTTGCTGGCAAATGCTGCGCTCTCCCAACAGATCGTGCGCGAGGTTATCCCCCTGATCGGTGCCGGCTTTGACAGTCCGGCCCATCATGCGCTGAAAGATGCAATTATCACCGACCGCAAGATCATTTCCCCGGCGACGCGCCGGCGGGTTGAGTTGCTGGTAGGGAAGCATCTGTGACTACTCCCACAGCTAAAGCATGTGGGCTTCTCGGGACTTACACCCAGGCTGTGTAGCCCCACAGCCAGTATATTTATCGCGGCATTGAGATCTCTATCGATCTGAAGCCCGCAAACAGGACA
>DAOTUI010000298.1:0-9743 GCA_034437035.1 Chloroflexaceae bacterium | reverse complement strand
TACCAGTACGGCGACCTGCGCCCGCGTGAGGTTGACCCTGAAACTCTCGCGGCTGCCAACGCACGCCTTGCTACGCTCCCGCTCGACCGCCTCCCGGACCACGCGCCGCTGCCGACCGGCTCACGCATGCCGCTCAGCCGCAACCCGCTGTTCGTCGGGCGCGCGGATGATCTGCAGAAGCTGGCGGCAGCGCTCAAGGGCGGCGAGACCGTCGCCATCGGGCAGATCGCGGCAGCGACCGGGCTGGGCGGCATCGGCAAAACCAACCTGGCAACCGAGTTCGTGCATCGCTACGGACACTTCTTCGCCGGCGGGGTCTTCTGGTTGAGCTTCGCCGACCCCGGCAGCCTCCCGGCGGAAGTGGCGGCGTGTGGGGGGGCCGGGGCGCTGAACCTGCCCGGTATCACCGGCCTGGAGTTGCCCGACCAGGTGCGCCGGGTGCTGCAGGAATGGCAATCCCCGCTGCCGCGCCTGCTGGTCTTCGACAACTGCGAGGATGAGGCGCTGCTGGCGCAGTGGCGGCCCCCCACCGGCGGCTGCCGCGTGCTGGTGACGAGCCGCCGCGCTACCTGGGACACCGCGCTGGGCGTGCAGGCGCTACCCCTCGGTGTGCTCCCGCGCGCGGAGAGCATCGCGTTGCTGCGGAAGTTCGTCGCCGATCTGAGCGACGCCGACGCGGACGCCATCGCGGAGGAACTGGGCGACCTGCCGCTGGCGCTGCATCTGGCGGGGAGTTTTCTGAAGGAGTTTCATGAAGACCTACACCCCGCCGACTACCTGGCGGAACTGCGTGCGGCGGCGCTGCTCCAGCATGAGTCGCTGCACGGCGTTGATCTCACCCACTCCCCGACCAACCACGCGCTGCATGTCGGGCGCACCTTTGCCTTGAGCTATGACCGGCTCACTCCGGACGATGCGACCGATGCGTTGGCGCTGGCGCTGCTGGCCCGCGCCGCCTACTTCGCCCCCGGCGAACCGCTCCCGCGCGCGCTGCTGCTCCAGACGGTAGACCTGCCGGATAGGGCCGCTGAGCGGCGGGCCACGCGGGCGCTCAAACGGCTGGTCAACCTGGGCCTGCTGGAGCAGGAAGCTCCCACCGCCCCGGTCGCCGCTCCCCAATCGCCGCTCCCCAATCGCCAGTCCCCAGTCCGCCTGCACCGCCTGCTGGCGGCGTTTGTGCTGGAGAGCGCGCCGGATGCGGCGGCGCAGGCGGCGGTGGAACAGACCATGATCAGTGTCGCCGCCGACCTGAATACCAAAGGCATCCCCGCGCCGCTGCCGGCATTGCAGCCGCATCTGCGCCATATCACCGACGTAGCACAGCAACGCGCCGATGAACCGGCGGCACGGTTGTGTAACTCGTTGGGCTACCACCTGAACATGATCGGTGACTACGCGGGGGCGCGCCCCTATTACACGCGCGCCCTGGCGATCCGCGAACAGGTGCTGGGGCCGGACCACCCCGACACCGCCACCAGTCTCAACAACCTGGCCGGGCTGCTGGAAACGCAAGGGGCGTATACCGAGGCCCGCCCGCTCTATGAACGAGCGCTGGCGATCCGCGAACAGGTGCTGGGGTCAGATCATCTCGCTACTGCCCAAAGCCTGAACAATCTGGGCTATCTGCTGCAAGCAATGGGCGAGCCGGCCGCTGCCCGCCCCTATTACGAACGCGCCCTGGCGATAACCGAGCAGGTGCTGGGACCGGACCACCCCACTACCGCCCAAAGCCTGAACAATCTGGGCTATCTGCTGCAGGCGCAGGGCGACCTGGCCACCGCCCGCCCCTACTACGAACGCGCCCTGGCGATAAGCGAACAGGTGCTGGGACCGGACCACCCCGATACCGCCTTAAGCCTGAACAATCTGGGCTCTCTGCTGCAGGATCTGGGCGACCTGGCCGGGGCGCGGCCCTTGTTTGAACGAGCGCTGGCGATATGGGAGCAGGTGCTGGGGCCGGACCACCCCACTACCGCCCAAAGCCTGAACAATCTGGGCGCGCTGCTGCACGCGCAGGGCGAGCCGGCCGCTGCCCGCCCCTATTACGAGCGCGCCCTGGATATCCGTGAACAGGTGCTGGGGCCGACCCATCCCGATACGGCCGGCAGCCTGAACAATCTGGCGGTGCTCTGCTATCACGAAGGAAATATCGCCGAGGCAGCAACGCTGCTGCGGCGGGCGCTGGGGATCTGGGAGGCGGTGCTGGGGCCGCAGCATCCCAACACCCAATCAACGCGGCAATCGCTGGCGGTGGCGGAGGCGCGGTTGGGGGAATGACCCGCGATGCACGCCGATCCCCCACCCGGCGCGATGGCGCAATGTAGGGGCGCAGCATTGGCCCGTCATATATCGCCCGCCGTTAAATGTCCGGCCAATGCTGCGCCCCTACGCGGCGATCACGATGAACCACGCGGCGGTGCGTTCCCCGGCGATCACGATGGGGCACGCGGCGATCACGATGGGGCACGCGGCGGTGCGCCACGCGGCGATCACGATGGGGCACGCGGTGATGCCGAACAGGGTACGACCCAGGATGCCCCACCCCAGACCCGCGACCAGCAGATCGCCGCCATCACGCAGCAGGCCGAGGATGCCGTCGCCACAGCGCTGGACACCGGGAGCGCCGCGGAGCGCGCAGCCCTGGCCGCGCAGCTTGAGGAAGTGGCACAGCAGGCCGCGGACGGCGAAGCAGCCGGGTCGCCTTACCTGGCCCTGGCCGCCCGGCTGCGGGAGCTGGCGGCGGAACTGCGTGAGGCGGAAGAAACGCCATGAAGCCGTAAGAATTGATAGTCGAGAACGAAACACCTGGTACTCAACGAAGATAATTGTTCATTCCCGGCCCGCCGCCATGCCGCCACCGGCAGCACTGCGCCACCAGACAGGCGCACCAGGCGGCATCGCGGCGGGCTGCGGCTGTCCCACGGCCGCAGGCTCGCACGCGCCGCATTCGCCGCGCACCATCTCTATTCGCACAGCCTACCCGCACAGAAATTCCCGACCTGCCGGCCTGCTCCAGCGTGACCAGGGCTCCCGACCCAATGACCCGCACTGCTGCGCGCAGCAATGCGCCGCACCGCGCCGATCAACAGCGCAATTACAGCGCGCCCCGCTGACCAGACCGCACGGCGGGGGCAAGCTCGTATGGCCTCGGGTCAAACGAGCGGCCGGCGCGCGGCACTGGTCTGCTACCGGGGATTGCTGCTCATCGCGCTCCGGGTCGTGCAGCCACGCAACTACAAACACTACCACCACAACCTGACGCGGATGCGGCAGGAGGTGCAGCAGATGATCATGGACAAAGTGCGCCCGCTGCGGGGAGCGGGTATCCTCCGCTGAAACCGGACGGCCACCGCTCCCCGGACTATGGTATGATACCTCCTGATCATCGGAAGGAGAACGTCTATGGCTTCATCGGAAACGGTCACGGTCACCGTCGAACTTCCACGCGAGTTCGTCGATGCCATGAACCGCTCGCTGCCTGAGTTAGCGCAGGATGCCCGTCGCTGGCTGGTGCTGGCCGCATTCCGCGATGGGCAAATTTCCGCCGGCAAAGCGGCGGAACTGCTGGGGCTGTCAAAACCGGATCTTATCGATCTGCTTGATCGCCATGCACTTCCCTATCTTGACCGCACGGCCCAGGAGTGGGCCGAGGAGGTCGCGGTTGATCTCCCGCTTTCGCACCAGCGTGAGCCCTGATCCGGTATGCTGACGGCGAATGCCGGGCCGCTTATTGCCCTGGGACGCATTGGGCATCTGGCACTGCTGCCGGCGTTGTACCAGACGATCCTGGTGCCGCCGGCTGTGTATCAGGAAGTCACCCACGATCCGACACGACCGGGCGCAATCGCGGTCCAGCACGCTGCCTGGATACAGCCGCGTGCTGTGAATGACCCCGCTGCCGTTCAGTCCCTCCGGGTCTGGCTGGACCTCGGAGAGAGTGAGGCGATTGTGCTGGCTGAGGCAGCACAGACCCCGTTGCTTATGGATGAACGCCGGGGCCGGCAGATCGCCATCGCACGCGGGCTCGCCTGTATCGGGACCGGGCGCGTGCTGGTGGATGCAAAACACCACGGACACATTGTCGCCGTGACTCCGCTGCTGGATGCGTTGCAGGTTGCAGGAGTGCGGCTCTCCCCCCGGCTGTATGCCGCGATTCAGCACGCGGCGGGCGAATAGCGCCGCGCGTCTGTTCCGCATGCGCATCAGGCGTACGCCCATACCGCTTCGTTCGATGGTATGCCCAGCACCCGCACGCCCACCACGCCCCGACGCTTCCTCCCCGGCCGGCCGCCCTGCGCCCGTCTCATCAGTGGTCATTGGTTCACCTCGGTCTGCTCCGCATCGATGCGCGCCAGTTCCGCGTCGATCACCTGCAGGTGGTACGCAACACTCAGATTGCGCTTGGCTGCTCCCTGAAGCGGTATCGGGCGTTGCGCCGCCGGCACGGCGGGCTGCTCCACCGGGGTGTTGATGTCGGTGCCGGCGTCGGCGGGTAGGTGCCGGCGCGCCGCATACGCAGCCCTGGCCTGTGTTGCCTGCTCCCTGGTCACATACTCCCAGCCGGTGACATTGACACCCGCCTGGTCAACCACGGCCCATGTTCGCCGGTCCCGGTAGCGCGCCAGATAGACGGGCGTCTGTTCCTCTTCCAGTTCCGCCGCGCGCGCCCGGAGGAGATCCGCCTGCGCCGGGCTTCTGGCGGTTTTGGCCCGATTGAGCAGCTTGTAATACGTGCGCTGCTTGTCCCGATCCCGTGGCGGCACCCGTTTGCGTGGCGTCCGGGCCGGGGCTGTCGGCGGGGTTGCTCCTAGCGACAGGGCGGCTTGCTCCAGAGCCGGGTCGGGCGTGATCACCCGGAAGCCTTCCAGCGCTTTGCGGTAGTGTGCTTCCAGCGAAAGCCAGTCTTTGCGCCGCGCAGTGTATGCGCCGTCCCGCTGTGGTACAGCGTCGGCAGGGTCAAACGTTGCCCCGCCGTCTACGCTGATCGGGGCCGGGTCAGCACCCAGGGCGAACCAATAGCGGTCATCGCAGTGGAGCGGCGGGCCGGGGTCCGGCGGTAGTCCAGGGCCGCCTTCCCATGACGCGGGGAGAACCTCAGTCAGTTCATCAAGTTCGGGGGTCCAGACCAGGCGGTCATGGTCAGCAAGTCCCGTATCCGGGTCGTATGTACCCAGGCTGGCCGGGTCAATCACCAGCAGGCCGGCAAGCTCAGGGTCAACGTCGGCGGGTTGCTCCGCCGACGGTGTGGCGTCGGCGTCGGGAGAGAGCGCACCCCCCGCCGGTTGCTGCTGCTGCTCCTGGGTGCCTGCCGGGGGCACATCGGGAGTAGGATCAGGGGCGGGGTGATCTCTCTGTACAGAACAGTCGTGTTCATCGCCGGTTTTCGGCATTGCAACGCCGGATGCGGTGTTATCAACATCAGCCGTCAGTGCGCCGTGTTGGGTGTCATCAGTGGCGATGTTGATAACACCTAAATTCTGATCAGAAATCCCCACTACCCGATAGCGGCGGGTGTCGGCTATCGTGATAGCCAGGCGTCCCGATGCCTTGAGGCGGGCGTCTATGCGGTCAAGGGTTGCGGTGCTGATACCCAGGGCCGCTGCGTCTGCCTTCCGGGTGCTAATGTGCTTGCCCGCGCCGGCGGTCGCACTGCGAACGTAGTAAGCGTAGACGCTCTCGGCGTCGACAGTCGCCGGGCGGTCGGCGCGGGCACGACTGGCGCGCCGGGGCCGGTCGCTCTGCGCTATCGTCTGGCGTCGGCGGCCGGTGTACTGGTCCGTGCGGTTGATCTGGATGTGGGGATACTCCGCACGCAGCAGGCTGATACAGCGGAGAATATCCGCCTCAATATTGTCCGCGCTGCGCTTCTCACCGAGTCGCCAGGCTGCGACCTCCCAGGCGATTGCGGCGATTTCATCATCGTCATAGCCGCGCAAGACCAATGCTTTGATGACGTGCCACCGCATTTTGCTGGTATCAAGCTCGCCCTGCTCATTGGTCAACGTCTGATCGCCAGTGATCAGCCGGGCAATCCACTGCACCGAGTCGCCCTTCAGCTTCCGGGGCACGCCGCGCTCATTCAGCAGAGGACCGCCGCGTGCGACATCCAGCCGACTGGCACGCTCCCAGATATCCGGGGGCGTCTGGTAGCCCGCCTGGGTGGCCCACCGCGCCCGCTCTGCTCCCGGTTGCGCTGCCGGTGGCTGATACGCCGTTTCCAGGTCGCTCCTGCTATAGACCGTGCCAGTTGCGCCTGCCAGGTGAACGCGCTCGTGCTCACCATATTTGGCCTTCGTGTTGCGGGTGCCCGGTACTCTGACAAGCTGCTGCGCATCCACGCCGGACATGTCCGCAGCCAGGGCCGCCGCGAGTCGGGTCGCAATCTGGCGGTAGTGAACCTCATTCACGGCCTGGTCCAGTTCATAGTAGCCGTGCCGGCTGCCGGGGCTGGTCTGGACACTCAGGCTGTAGGGCAGCGTGGGGTTGGCCGGGGCGTCTTCCACCAGCACCACGTTGGTAGGCAGGGGTGACTGCCGGTTCTGCTCCCGATACTGGAAGACCGAGACATACACGTTACCATGCTTCGCTTCCAGTGCCGAAACCCGCTGGTCGAGCGCGGCAATGCTGTCGGCGTCGGCAGGGTCTACCCAGAGAAACCGCTGCTTACGGGTCATATAGCGCTGGTCATGTTTGCACTGCTCAAAATTCGCCTGGGTGAGGACAAGCAGATCGATCTCATCCGGGTTGCCGGGGTTGTTTGTGCCGGCTACCACTTCCACATAGCCCGGCTGCCGATACAGGAACTGGTAGAACCGCAGACGGTCAACCGGGCGGGAGTGGGCTCCCTGCTGGCGGCACTCTGGTTCAGCCGGTCGGGCGCTGCGATGCAGGGCGGCTACCACTGGCGGCCCCCTTCCTGCATCCAGGATGCAACCCAGGATGCAATGCTGGGGCAGTAGGTGGCAGCGGGTGACTGTGAACACCTGTGCTGTTTGGCATCAGAGCGTGGGAAACAACGATGTGTCACCCGTGTGAACCAGGCGAAAGGAATCTTAGAAAATTCTTGGAAAACAGCTCAACCGATTTAAGCCGGTTTCAAGAAAGTCTCACTATACTCCATGCCATGGACATGTAGAGAACAGAGAACCAGGCAAAACCGGACAAAGCGTGCCGGATGCGCTGTTTGTAAACAATCGATTTGTTCTTGGTTCTCTGTTTGTCTGTTCTTTCTACAGCATGATATGGCAAAAGGAGCTTGCAATGGCAACCGTCATCAAGTGGGTGTTCATCAGCGCGCTGGGTATCTTGGTTGGGTTACAACTGGTCGCAATCCCAACCGTCGCGTAGCAGACCAACCCGCCCATCGTGCAGGAGCCCAACTGGGACAATGCACAGACCCGCACCCTCGCCCGGCAAGCCTGCTTTGACTGTCACAGCAACGAGACCCGCCGGCCGCTTTATAGCCAGGTTGACCCGGTTACCTGGTTCATTACGGACCATGAGGACTGTATGCTACAATGGGCATGTCCCCCACCCGGACAAACGAAACAGAAGACGAGCATGAAGGATACGAGGAGCACGAAGAGGACGAAGACGACGAGTGAGATACGAGACAGGGAACAGGGTATAGGGTTGTAGTGTGGTGTTGTCTTCGGACAATTGAGTTGTCTTCACCTTTCTACAAGTTCATCAGCCAGTTTTTCCAGTGCCCTGGTAAGCGATAGACAGCAGTGTGACTACCGCACTCCAGGCTGCTGCACTCCCGAATGAACCAGATCAGGAGCGGAACTATGATGCAATGGCGTATAATCTTTAAAATCGTGGGAATGCCGGGTGTTTGCCTCCTGGTCCTGATCGGTGGCACCGCATGTGGGCAGCAGCCGGCGGACTCAGCCCAACCGGCGGGACTAACTGACCAACCGGCGACTGAAGAGCGGGAACCGCTACCGGTAACACCGGCACTGCCGACCCGGACAGGTGAGATCTCGCGGGAAGATGCGATCCGTATCGCCACCGAGTATGCCAACGGTGGTACAGTCAGCGAAGTTGAACTGAACAGCGAGCGGGGCGCGCGCGTCTACGAGGTGGAGTTTACCAACGGCAGTGAAGTCTACGTTGATGTTGTCACCGGCCGTGTGGCCTATGCGCAGTTGCGTGGCGATGGCGAGCGAGACGATCATCACGAAGAAGAGCATGAATATCAGCGGGAGCGTGATCATTAGGGTGAGTAGGAGTACATACCTATGGTAACCCGCTTTGTTGAATGTCCCTGCCAGCCTGCGTGGCCTGTCGGTTGAACCGCTCCTCAGTTCCGTCGATTTGTCCTCCTGGCTTATGGCGATCGGGTGGGTGATTGTCGGCGGCGAAAGTGGGCCTCGTGCCCGGCCAATGCAACTGGGTTGGGCCCGGTCACTGCGGGATCAGTGCAATAGGTGGTGCGTGGAATGATCTACCTGAAGATCTTCAGATACGTCAGCTTCCAGATGATATATTTGTCGATTTCGGCGAATGATACGCGGCTTCCCAGGATGATGAGAGAAGTCGTGTGCTCTGGATAATCTCTATCGGCCTGCGCCGGGGCTTTATCCTTCACCCAGGGCGCGCGCTCTCGGCCCGCTCCCCAGGTTCTCCTGATCGGTGATGTCACGCGATATGCCGATAACCTGATGAACCTCACCGGACGGCGTACGGGAGTGAATCTTCTCCCAGGCGTAGAGCCGGCGCCACTCGCCATTAGCATGCCGCATCCGGTATTCACTCTCGACGACCACATCATCTTCGATGGTCAGAATATGGGCAATTTTCCCCTGAACTGCCGTTATATCATCCGGGTGTAGTAGGGAGGGGATAAACTGTGTTCCCATCGCCTGGATCTCTTGTGCAGTATACCCCAGCGTCAAGGCAATCTCACAATTAACATAGACATTCCGGTTTTCGCTCAGATCGTAGATGTAGAGAATATCGGGGATCGTGTCGGCAATGTTCTCTACAAAGCGCCGGCTCTCCTGGAGGGTTGCAATCTGTTGCTGTAGCTCGCTCATTTGCCGGCGTAAATGGGCGTTTTCCTGCTGTAGAGCTTCCATGGCTCCGGTGTTGCCTGTTGTCATTGATTAATTTCCTCCAAAGCTTGTTTACGGTGCGTGGTACGTGGTCCACACGACAAGATAATATACTCCCTAATACGTCCGGCTACATCCCCGACCTGGTTGCATCGTCTGGTGACTGGGCCGGCAGGTTTGCCGGAAGTGCATCGTTCTGAACCGCCCGTGCGTTATGCCGCCGCCGGTAACGTTGAAAGTCGATGAGCGCCAGGATGATCACGAGGAGCAGGGCAATGGCTGTGGTGCGTAGCGCCGGCAGCGGTAACTGGTAAAGCCGCCATGCAATGTGTTGATGAGTATTGGTTGCCAACATTGTAGCATGTTCTAAGTTGCCCTGATCAAAATCCTCCCGACTGGCGGCGAGGGGGCATCCCGGTTAATACCGAGCAGAAAGAGATGGCCGGGCAGTGGTGATGCTTCACGGAGCAGGGTAGTATACATACTAACTATAGCCTTTCCAGTTAAAAAATCGAGTTTAAGTGTAGTTAAAGACTGGCGATCATGGATGAAGGTTTCGTGACTACTCCCACAGCTAAAGCATGTGGGCTTCTCGGGACTTACACCCAGGCTGTGTAGCCCCACAGCCAGTATATTTATCGCGGCATTGAGATCTCTATCGATCTGAAGCCCGCAAACAGGACA
>DAOTUI010000297.1:0-38174 GCA_034437035.1 Chloroflexaceae bacterium | reverse complement strand
TGTCCTGGACGACGCGATCGCATTCTGGTGCAGCATACTTCATGTGGTCCCAACGATGTTTTGGCACTCGCCCCTGAAGCATTCTGAGCCAGTAGGAAGCCTTCCATTTGTCAAGTGACCCCTCTTGAGCGTTTGACCCAGTGCAAGCCCGATTCGCCTGCGGCAGCGTGGTACGTGATCTTTTCTTTTTCACAAAAAAATTCACGATGTGAATTTTTTTTGTGAAAAAGGTAGGAGTCTTCCGCCCTGCCGGAGGCGCTATCCACTGCCAAACGCAGTATAGCGTGATGCATGCCGGCACTGGTCGTTGCGCGTTTTTCGCTCATTTCGGGTTGTTCGTGGTCCAAACCCCCACCGCGTAACGCGTGTAAATTAGTCCATCGTTTCATCAGCCATCGACTGATCGTCATCCGGGCGGGTGATAATGTCGAGAATGCGGCTGAGTTCGGCCTCGGCGTCGGCCAGCCAGGCAGCGGACCAGATACGCCGGATCTGCCAGCCGCGCGCCGCCGGCAGCTCTTCCGACAGCCGGTCGCGGTCACGGGCGGTTGGCGCGGCGTGATAATCGCGCCCGTCGCCGGCAATCCCCAGCAGGTAACGTTCGGGTGTCGCCGGGTCGGCGATAGCAATATCGATCCGCATATCGGAGTGACCGACCTGGCGTTCGATGTGCAGTCCGTTGCGGGCCAACTCCTCGGCCAGCGTATCCTCGATGCGCGGAAAGTCCTCTTCGGGTGGGCTGATCATTGCGTCGTAGAGCATCTGCCAGCTTATGGCCTGGGGGCGTTCGCGCGGTGTGCGTAGCGTGGCAGTGCCTCCCTGCTGCACATATTCGAGATAGGCCCGCAGCAGCCGTGGCCCCGGATAGCGCGCGCGGCCCAGGTCAATCTCCTCCGGCAGCAGCGAGCTGACCAGATGGACCCGCTCCCGCGCCCGGGTGATGGCAACATTGAGCCGCCGTTCGCCGCCCTGCTGGTTCAGCGCGCCGAAATGCATCATCAGGTTGCCGCGCGGGTCGCGCCCATAGCCCACGCTGATGAGAATGACATCACGCACATCGCCCTGCACATGCTCCAGATCTTTGACAAAGAAAGGTTCGCGCCCCGTCTCAGCGAAGAGCGGCGCGAGGGTGGCGTCGGTGGCGTAGCGCTGCTCCAGTATCTGCATGATCGCCCGCTGCTGCGGCTGGTTGAATGTCACCACGCCGAGCGAGCGCCCCGGAGTTGCCCGCACATGGGCACAGACCAGATCCGCCATCCGTTTGGCTTCGACCTGATTCGTATGTGTGCTGCGCCGGTCGTAGCTGCCTTCCGGGACATGCTCAAACGTGACGCCATACGTATCCGGTGGGTTGGCGGTGGGAACGGTTGCCAGTTGCCCCGCGTAGAAATGGAGGTTAGCGAAGGCAACCAGCGCCTCGTGGCGACTGCGATAGTGCCGGTGTAACTGCAGTGTGGGCATTCCGGCGGCAAGAGCGGCATCCAGGAGGCTCGTCAGGACTTCAGGTCGTTCAGCTTCCTCGGCGCTGTACCGGTCGCCGGTTGCGCCGGCGGCAAAGAGGTTGGTTGGCGCAAGCTGCTGCTGATCGCCTGCAACGATCAGCGTGCGGCTGCGCATGACCGCCCCCAGCGCCGTTTCGAGCCGAAGCTGGGATGCCTCGTCAAAGATAACCAGATCGAACGGCGCGATATCCGGCTCAAGCAATTGACTCACACCGAGGGGGCTCATCAGTAGGCAGGGCGTAAGTTGTCCCAGCAGCGGCTCAAGCCGCCGCAAGAGCCGGCGAACGGGGGTATGACCGGGTTTCTGTGCCGGCTCTGCCCGCAGATAAGCCGGCGCGTCGGCATACTGCTCCGAGGAGCGGATCCCCTGACGGCGCGCCGGCAGCATCCGACGCAGGTGGTTCTGGGTTGCGATCAGGTAAGCCCGGTCAAGTTCACGAAAGCGGGCGATCAGCGCTTCGTGGGCATCGCGCTGGAAATCCCGCAGCACCGGGAACTGCGCATGCGCGGTATCGATCCAGCACTGGTAGAACTGCTTTTGAAAGGCGCGGCGCGGCGCGGCCCGTGCCGGGTCACCCCGGCTCAGCGCATCAAGATAGGGCGCGATCCCCAACTCGGCGGCGCGCCGGCGCAGTTCGCAAAACTCCCACCAGCCATCCAGTTCGGTCATCCGTTCCAGCAGGATCGCCGGGGATTTTGCCGGACGGATGCCCGCGTCGTCCGGGAGCGGTTGTTCCTCGTCCAGCAGTTCGGCAAAGCTATCCGTCAGGGTTGCCGGCGGGGGAAAAAGCGTCTGGAAGACCGCCAGTTCTTGCTCGAATGCGGCCATGGCTGTGCTCAGTTGGGCGGCGGCAGCCGGCAGCGCCGCGCGTTCGGCGGGCGGCAGGTCGGCCATGCGGCGCAGTTGTTCCGGCAGCGGATGCGGGAAGGGCAACATCAGGACGTGCAGGGTCCACTCGCAGGCCGCTTCGTAGATCTCCCAGTCGGTGCGGCGACCGGCAAAAAACCGGCCTGAGCGCACAACCAGGCCGGGAATGATCTCCTCCAGATGCTGTTGTGCCGTGCGTAGCGCGCCAACCAACCGCAGGTCGGCCAGCGCTCTGGAGTAGGTAAGTGGTCGGCGGGGACGCAGTCGGGCACGTAGCGCCGCTATGTCCCGGTAGTAGCCAGGACGCAGCAGCCGCGTCCAGCCCCGGTAGCGCTGCTCGAAGCGCTCCAGCATACGGCCCTCGGGGTCCAGTTGCAACCCGGACTTCTTCGGGGTCAGGCGGGTTTCCGGCGCGATGAGGGGGACCGACTGGTCGTTCGTGTCCTCCGGCGTGGTTGGAGTGATCGGATGGTCGCTCGTACGCTCTGCCGCGCCGATGGCGTAGCGCTGCCGGATCTGCGCTTCCATGTCGGCCATGCTGGTGTAGCGCTGGCGGGCGTCGGCAATGTCAAACTGGAGATACTGCACATAGGTCGGATCTTTATCCAGCCAGAGGCTCAGAGCGTGGGGCGCGCGCAGCAGTTCGATCAGGCGAGCCAGGGCGCGCGTCTCCGACAGGCCGGTGGGCGCGGGCAACCCCAGTTGATCGGCAATGCGCGCGGCGGCCGGCGGCAGATCGCGGATCGCCAGGCTCAGCGTGCGCAGTTCATTGCGGATGCGCCCCCGTTCGCTAAAGGAGCCAACCGTAACCGCGCAGCCGTACCAGGGGTTCCCCGGCAGCGTCTCCAGCAGCGCGCTGCGGCTGTCCAGTTGCCGCAGCAGGGCGTTGATTCCCTCCATCTGTTCCGGCGTGTAGGCCGTCGCGTCACCCACGGCGATATCACACGCGGGGACATCCTGCAGGCCGGCAAGCCGCGCATAGACCTCGTAGGCGGTCAGCCCCAGCGGACCCAGCGGCGTATGCAGCGCCTGCGCATAGGCATTCAACTGGTCGCGGGTGGCGGCAAACTCGGCGTAGGGAAAATCAATCTCGGGCGGTAGTTCCGGCGGATCAGTCAGCGCTGTCAGCGTCTCCAGCAGCGCGCTGCGTCCCGCCGTAGCGCCATACAGCGCAAGACAGAAATCGGCCAGTCCGGCCTGTTGCAACCGTGCGAAAACCTCCTGGAGCGCGGCCTGCTTCTCGCTGACAAACAGCACCCGCCGGTTATCGGCCAGGCATGTGGCAATAATATTGGCAATTGTCTGACTCTTGCCGGTGCCTGGTGGTCCCTGCAGCACGAAGTTGGTTCCGGCGCGGGCGGCGGCAATCGCCGCCTGCTGCTCGGCGTCGGCGTCAAGTATCTGATAACACTCCGCCGGGTCAAGTGTGTCGGGCGGTACTGCTTCCGGGAGCGTGGGCGGTGGGGCTTCCCCGGCGAGGAGCGCCAGCAGCGGATGCGGCACAGGTTGCGCGGCGGCATACTGCAGATCCTGGTAGAGCAGCATCTGCTGAAAGGCGAACAGCCCCAGCGCGGCATCGGACAGCACCTGCCAGCCGGTGTAGTCAAACACCAGCCCGGCCACCTGATCAAAAAACTGCTCCGGCTCCAGTTCGGCGCTATTTTCGGGGAGATCCGGCAGCACCAGGCCATACGCCCGCAGCAACCGATGGGCCAGCAGCGGGTTCACCCGGATCTGATCGTCGCGCAGGCGCAGGGCATACTCCGACTCCGGCGCGTGATAGTGTAGTTCCACCGGCAGCAGCAACAGGGGCGAGCGCAGGGGCTGTTCCGGCAGATGCGGATCGATCCACCTGAGGAAACCCAGGGCCACGCACAATATTTCAATGCCATGCTCGCTCCGGGCAATCCGCTCCCGCCCGCGCAGGTCGTAGAGCGTGTACGCCAGTTCGTCCGGGTCAAGCTCACTCACCAGGATATCGGCGGGTGCCGGCGTGTCGGTCGTGGGCAGGTCCGGTTCCAGCGCGTTGCCCAACGTTGCCGCCGGCAGTTCGCCGGCGGCAAGCAATTCATCTGCCGCACCGGTTGCCCATGGCAGTTGCTGCCGCTGCCGCACCAGTCGGTCAAACAGATCGCCGGGTGCAGGCGCGAGCAGGCGCACGGCGAGATCCCCGCCGGCCGGCTCGCCCGGCCGCGCAAAGCGGCAGTGCAGCAGGCGATTGCGCGGGCTCAGATCAAGTAGAGTTGCTTGCCAGGCTTCAAGCTGCTGTTGAGTCGTGGACATAGTGGGACAGATTGTAGCGCTGTGCTGGGGGGGCGTCAAGCGAATGGTACGATTGGTGTTAATACCAACCAAACCTTAACAAAATTGGTATGAAAGATTATATATCAGCCACGTTCACATGGATACAGATAGCTCACCTCATCGCAACCACATGTTCCACTTACCGGATGAACTGTCTATGACCATGTTATTTCCGGAATAGCGCCTGTACGGAGTCATGTATGCAGCGAAAGTTATCAAACAGTAGTGATACTTTCCACATGTGAGGAGGAAGCTAGTATGCGTCATCATGGTACAGCCTTTGAGCGCGGAATGCGCAATATCCCCAGGTCGGAATTTGCCGCAACCGGTGTCTTTGGCCGGATGTTCCCATCTCTGCCTTCATATGATTTCGCTGATGAGCTGCTGCGCAAACTGGGCAGCAACGGTGGGATTATGGATGAAGGGGCGGGAAATGCCTCGGGGAATAGCGAAACCATCACGGCCGGATTTACCTTCTTCGGTCAGTTCATCGATCACGATATTACGTTTGACCCGACTTCCAGCCTGGAGCGGCAGAATGATCCGGCGGCAATCCACAACTTCCGCACCCCGCTGCTGGAGCTGGATAGTGTCTACGGCTCCGGGCCGGAGGCCGGCCCGTTTCTCTACCAGCAGCGCACCAGTCGCAACGGCCAGAATGATCCGGCCAAGCTGTTGATCGGCGTGAACGACAAGAACGAGCCGATTGATGATCTACCGCGCAACAGCCAGGGCGTGGCGCTGATTGGCGACCCCCGGAACGATGAAAACCTGATTATTTCGCAAATGCATCTGGCCTTTCTCAAGTTCCACAACTGTGTTGTCGATTACCTGCGCGCCGCCGGCACACCGGAGGGGGAGATCTTCGAGGAGGCGCAGCAGTTGGTCCGCCGGCACTACCAGTGGATTGTGGTGAATGAGTATCTCCCGCTGATAATCGGTCGGGAGCTGACCTGGGATATTCTCGAAAATGGTCCGCGCCACTATCCGATCAAGGAAGATCCCTGCATCCCGGTTGAGTTTGCCGTGGCTGCGTTCCGCTTTGGGCATACGCAGGTGCGGGAGACCTACACCGTTAATGCGAGCAGCGGCCGCCTGACGCTGTTTGGCGGACTGGGCCGTGGCTTCGAGGCGGTGCCGGCGGAGAAGCGTGTGGACTGGCGGTTCTTCTTTGACATCGATCCCAAGATTACCCCCGCACCTTCGCGCAAGATCGATCCCAAACTGGCCGGGGTGCTGTTCGACCTGCCCTTCGTCTTCACTGAGGATGTGGCGCTGAAGTCCCTGGCAGTGCGCAACCTGCTGCGTAGCGAGTCGTTTACGCTGCCATCGGGCCGGCGGGTTGCTCAGGCGATGGGCGTCCAGCCGTTGACCGACGAGGAACTGGGGCTCACGGCGCTGGGCTTCCCGACCAACCGTGCGCCGCTCTGGTACTACCTCCTGCGCGAGGCCGAGGTGCGGAGCAAGGGTGAGCATCTGGGGCCGGTAGGTGGCCGTATTGTCGGCGAGGTGTTGCTGGGCCTGCTCAAGGGCGACAGCAAGTCCTACCTCTGCGCGGCCCCCGACTGGCAGCCGACGCTGCCGGCAAATGAGGCCGGAACATTCACCCTGGCCGACATGCTGGTCTTCGCGGGCGTGGTGCCGCCATCATCCGAACCCTCGGAGCAGGTCTACACTGTGAAGTCGGGGGATACGCTGCGCAAGATTGCCCGGCACTTCTATGGCAATGAACTGCGCTGGCGTATGATTTACAATGCCAACCGCGATAAGATTAACAACCCGGATCGCATCCGTCCGGGCCAGGAGTTGATCATCCCGGCGTAGTGCGCCGGATCAAACCGGATCATCCGGGTGCAGTCTCAGCCCCTGCGCCCGGTGACAACCAGTGTGCTGTGTGTTGCGTTAGCGTGCGCGGGCTGCACCCGGTTGAACCCTGCCAGGGTCCGACCGGGTTGATTATTTCACAGGACGTACGTGGTTGACATGCAAACCGGACGTTTGACCCGATGGAAGCCTGATTCGCCTGCGGCAGCATGGTACGCTTTTTAGCTTGTTCACAAAAATTTTACACAGAGTGTAAAATTTTTGTGAACAAGCATGGAATCTTCCGCCCTGCCGGAGGCGACATTCCCTTCCGGGTCAGTGACCGCGTAACTCCTGTATTTTAATGTTCAGCCTCTCTGTGGCTGTCCGGCAATTTTTTGATCGGTGATACATCGGTGGTACAATAGTTGCAATTCCGCACGATGACCGCAGTAAACCGGCATATTCAGGAGGAGAAAACGATGGTATCAATTGATCAGATCGCTGAACACATCGAGCACACGATTGCCGAACAGTCACTCGCCGGAGACCGCGAAGGGTTGCGCCGGACGCAGTGGGCCGCAACCGTCATCACGTCCGCCGCCGAGGCGGCGGGCGATAAAGCGACCGCGCTGCGCTTCCGCACGCTGGCGGCATATTCGGCCAACAAGCAGGAAGATCTGGCCGGAGAAGATTAGACCAATTTTGTAAACCACCATGCAACACCCAGTTATTCAACGCCTGCGCCGCTTCCGGGGCACCGAGTTTCGGCTGCTGCTGACGGCGCTGCTTTTCTTTGCCGCCGGATATCTGCAGGTGGTCTTTGTCACCAGCCGGCAGGAGGTTGTACCGGACCTGGCGGGAGTCCTGAGCATCTTATGGCCCTCAACGCTGCCGCTGCTGCTCTTTCTGGGGGTCTCGCTGGGGTTAAGCTGGCGCACAACCGGCGCGGACCAGGTGCTGCTGCCGCTGGTGGCGCTGCTGGCCGGGTTCGGGCTGCTGCTCAATGCCCGCCTGAAGCCCAGCCTGGACAATATCCTGTGTGAACTGCAGGATGGCAGCCTGGTGCCCTGCTATGGCGATGTTGCCACCAAGCAGACGCTCTGGGTGACATTTGGCGTGATTGTGTTCGCCATTATGATCTTTGTCCCCTGGGACCGGCTCTTTATCCGCTACCAACGTATGTCGCTGATGGACTGGCTTGACCATTATCCCTACGTCTGGCTGACGCTGGGACTGGGGCTGATGCTGGCGACATTTGTGTTTGGCACCGACCCGAACGACAGCGGGGTGCGGGTCTGGTTTGACCTGGGCTTTTTTCTGTTTCAGCCCTCCGAGTTGCTCAAGATCATTCTGGTGATCTTTATGGCGGCCTATCTGGACCGGCACCGCGAGGTGGTCGCCGCCGGCTATCAACTGGGGTCGCTGACCCTGCCGCCGCTGCCCTACCTGGTGCCGCTGCTGGGCATGTGGGGCATTGCGATGGGCGTGATTATCTTCCAGCGCGATCTGGGGGCGGCGCTGCTGCTCTTCGGGGTGTTCCTGGCGATGCTCTACGTGGCAACCGGGCGCGGGTGGTATGTGCTGGCCGGGCTAACCGCCTTTGGCATCGGCGCGTTTGTGCTCTATCAGGTTGTGGCGATTGTCAAGC
Source organism: Chloroflexaceae bacterium (assembly GCA_034437035.1). Classification (GTDB taxonomy): domain Bacteria; phylum Chloroflexota; class Chloroflexia; order Chloroflexales; family Chloroflexaceae; genus CAKZQX01. The sequence continues at coordinate 30,046 of DAOTUI010000297.1, read as the reverse complement.
TGCGGGTGGCGGTCTGGATTGATCCCTGGGCCACTGCGCAGGGCACCGGCTACCAGATTGTCCAGGCGATCTATGCGCTGGCTTCGGGCGGTGTGTTTGGGGCGGGGTTGGGCCGGGGTGTTCCGGCGGTCGTTCCGGCGATCCATACCGATTTTGCCTTTACCGCGATTGGCGAGGAGTTGGGGCTGGCCGGGACGCTGGCGGTGCTGGTGGCCTACCTGCTGCTGATCTTCCGGGGCTACCATATTGCCCTGGCGGTGCCGGGGCGCTTCCGGGGCTTTGAGCAACTGCTGGCGGTCGGGTTGACCACGATCCTGGCAGTGCAAACCCTGGTGATTATCGGCGGCAACCTGCGGCTGATCCCGCTTACCGGGATTACCATGCCTTTTATTTCGTATGGCGGCTCGTCCGTGCTGATCAATTTCTTAATTATCGGATTACTCATGCGAATTTCGGATACGAGTCAACGCGGGTGAACGGACGCGCCGTAGCGCATGCCTGGCGCAGCCGTGCGGACGCGCTGCTGCTCGTTGAATTTTAATCCGGACATCGCCGGATCGGAATCCCGGCTGCAGCCGGTTCAGGCGTTCCCGACAGGAGGCCGCAGCCCCGGCAGGTATCCCACCGGCTACAGCCGGGACTCCAGTGAATTACACGCGTTACGCGGTCACGAACCCGAAAGGAAATTTCGCCTCCGGTAGGGCGGAAGATTTTATTCTTTTTCACAAAACATTTGCACTTTGTGCAAATGTTTTGTGAAAAAGATCGAAAAAGTACCATGCTGCCGCAGGCGACGACCGCTTTCGTCTGCTCAAACGTTCAGTTTGAGCACTCACCGCGTAACGCGTGTGAATTACACGCGTTACGCGGCGGGAGTTTGGACCACGAACAACACGAAATGAGCGAAACCCGCGAAACTGCCAATGCTGACGTGTATCAGACGATCCCGCGTTTGGCGGAGGATATCGCCTCCGGCAGGGCGGAAGATTCCTGCTCTTTTTCACAAAAAAATTCACGTTGTGATTTTTTTGTGAAAAAGAGAAAAAGTGTACCATGCTGCCGCAGGCGAATCAGGCTTGCATCGAGTGAACGTGCGGTTTGCATGGCAACCGCGTAACGCGTGTGAATGACGTATTCGGACTAATTTTTCAAACTTCAGCAGCGCGTCCCTACTTGTTTGTCCGGGAATAGGACCGCAGCCCTATTGCGCGGGCGGAACGGTCTTGTTATGCTGCCAGAGAGGAGTAGCTTGCGGGCTGCTCCGGGTATAGTACCCTCAAAATTCCCGGCCTGTGAAACCTGGTAGTCGTCCCCAATCTGATAGTAAATCATCTGGTAAATAGTATGGCTCGCGGTACTGTTCTGATAGTTGAAAACAAGGAAGAATTGCGGCATGACCTGGCCCGGATCGGGCGGGCCTGCGGCTTTGATCTGCTGGTTGTCGCCGATGGCGAAGAAGCCACGGCTGCGTTCAATACCACCGATATCGATATTGTGTTGACTGACCCGGGAACCTTGCACTCGGATGGGTATGGCCTGATCCGCTGGATGCACGAACGTGGCCTGAACCAGCCGGTCGTGGTTGTCGCCGGCGATAGTGATAGCACCAACCCGCTTGAGGGCGCGATCCAGGCGTTGCGTGCCGGCGCGTATGACTATGTGGCGCAACCGTTTGATCACGCGACGATTGAGGCCGCACTCTCCCGGGCCGAGGCGAGTGTTGAGCATCGCCGGGCCGACGGTGCGCTACGGCGCCGCAACCGCGAACTGGCCGCCCTCAACGCTATCTCAACTGCCGTCAGTGCCTCGCTGGAACTGGACGAGATCCTGGATCGGGCGCTCGGCACGATGGTTGAGGCACTCGAGTTGACCAGCGCGATCATCTACCTGGGTAAGGTCGGCACCGGGTTTATCCGCTACCGCAGCTATGGCACCTCCACCCAGGTGATTGCGCAGATGCCCGATACGCTGTCGGGAACATTGCTTAGTGGGGTTGCCATCGGCGCGGCCCAGATTGTGCAGATCCTCGGCGACCTGGAGCAGATGGTCTGGCGCAGCGATGAAGCGCCCCAGGCGTTGATTGTGCTAACCGACCAGGGGATGCCGTGTGGCCTGCTGCTGCTGATTGGCCCGGCGGCCCAGCCGATCCAGCATGATCAACTGGGCCTGCTCCAGTCGATCGGTAACTACCTCAGCGTAGCTATCGCCAATGTCCGGCTCTACAGCGAGGTCCGCGACTCGGCGCGGCTGCTGGAGCGACTGGTGACGCAGCGCACTCAGGAGCTACAGCGCAGCCGCGATCTGCTGCACACGATCTTCGACGGCATTCCGGGCGGGTTGCTCCTGGTTGACAGCGATGAGCGGGTGCTGGCGGTGAACCGGGCCTATGCGCGCCTGCTGGATCAGGAACCGGAGGCGCTGATTGCCCAGGACTACCAGCAGATCTGGTCGGCACCCTGGGGGCAGGCGGCCGGCCGGTTGGTCCAGCGCTGCATTGCCGGCGGGCAGCCGATCTATCAGCGCGACCGGATCAAGCGCCCCCGGCATTCGCCGATTGTGCTGGATCACTACCTCTTCCCCGTGCGTGACGCCACCAGCGGGATTATCCAGGTGATAGAATATCTGGAGGATGTCACCGAGCGGCTGGCGCTGGAGCGGGCGCTGACCCAGAATGAAGAACTGATGGCGCTGGGTAAGCTGGCGGCAACGGTTGCGCACGAGGTCAATACCCCGCTGCTGGCGATCCGGGGGTGCCTGGGATTGCTGGCAAACGCCCAGGTCGATCCCACCGCGCGCGCCGAATATCTCGCCATGGCCGAGAGCGAACTGGATCGGGCGGCCGGAATTATCCGGGTGATGCTCGACTTCTACCAATCGAACGGCAATGAGCAGCGATCAACCGATGTCAATGTGCTGATCGAGCGGGTGGCCCAACTGATCAAAGGGGAGTGTACCCGGCGCAATATCGAGGTGCTGCTATGCCTGGCTCCGGCGTTGCCCGCCATCCCGGTGATACCGGATCGGCTTAAGCAGGTTATCCTGAATCTGACCCTCAATGCCCTGGAAGTCCTGGCTGACGGGGGGCAACTGATCCTGCGCACCGCCCTCCGCGAAGAGCCCCGGCATGCATCCGGCGAACAGTTGGCCGCCGCGTCCGGCGAAACCGTGTCTTTTGTTGTTATTGAGGTTGAGGATACCGGCAGTGGGGTACCGGACCTGTTGCATGAACAGATCTTTGATGCTTTCGTCACAACCAAGTCCGATGGCAGTGGGCTGGGGTTGGCCGTTTGCCGGACCATTGTTCAGGAGCAGGGTGGAACCATTAGCGTTGAAAATGTCGCTGAAAGTGGTGCGCGGTTCACCGTTACCTTTCCGGTCGTCGGTGGTGCATCCGCGACGACCGGGGGGCATGCGCACACCGCAAACGAGGCATCACTGCTACCAAATCTGCGTTCTTCGTCTACCTGATAGAGGGTCTTTTATGAGCCGGCCACATATTCTTGTCGTCGAAGATGAAGCTGTTGCCCGCCGGGTGTTGCATGTGATGCTGACTCAGGCCGGGTATGAGGTCACCAGTGTCGGCAGTGGAGAAGAGGCGCTCGAATACCTCGCTGCCCAGCGGTTTGATCTGCTGCTGACCGATCTGCAGTTGCGCAAAGTGGATGGGGTGCAGGTGATGGCGTCGGCCCGTGAGCGTGACCCGGATATTGAGGTTATTATTCTCACCGGCTATGCTACCCTCCAGTCAGCGATTGCGGCCGTGCAGCATGGCGCGCACAACTATATTTTGAAGCCCGGCAATCCGGGCGAGATCGAGCAGAGCGTCGCCGATGCGCTCTCAAAACGCAAGAAGCGCGAAGATCAGGCGGTCTGGCTGCGGCGCATGGGCGAGAGCCTGCTGCAACTGGCGGATAGCGCCAAATCTTCGGCTGAGGCAGCGTCCCAACCGGTTGTCCCGGAACCCCCGGAGGAGTCGTTCATCCATCTGGGTGATCTGACGATTGACCTGCAGCGGCATCTGGTGACGCTGGCGGGTGAGCCGGTGCAGCTTTCAAGTGGGGAGTTTGGTCTGCTGGTCTACCTGGCGCAGAACTGTGAGCATGTGGTTTCACCGCAGCAGATTGTCCGCAATGTGCTGGGCTACGACTCAACACCGCAGGAGGCGCGCGATCTGATCAAGGCACGGATCTGGGCGCTCCGGCGCAAGATCGAACCGCATCCCGATTCGCCCACCCGCATCGTGAGTGTGCGCGGGGTGGGTTACATGCTCCAGAGCCGGCCGGCCTCAACTACGTCGTAGGGGCGCCGGCGCTGAATGGGTGATGGGGTGAGCGGGTGAGCGGGTGAACGGGTGATGGGGTGAACGGGTGATGTAGGGGCGCAGCATTGGCCGGTAACATGTTCCAACGTCCCAACGTCCCAACATGCAACGCACAAACGCACAAACGCGCAAACGTGCAAACGCATCCAATGTGCTATATAATTCCAACGACAAACCCCACTCGCGCCTACCAGGCTTGTGCAGACCTCACATGGAGGAACTATGACCCGTTTGACCATAGAACTGACACCGGATATCTATGTCCGCCTGCAGGCCGAGGCACAGCGGCAGGGCCGCGCCGAACAGGACGTTGCCCAGGAGTTGCTGACCCGTCAGCTTGCGACCGCTCAGAGCGAGATGCCGCTGTATGTCTCCATGCTGCCGCGCATTCGTGCGCTCGTGGCCGGAATGAATCCTGGCGATTTCAGTGTTCCCGGCACGGCCACCCCGGAAGAAGCTATTGCCCTCCTGCGTTCATGGAGTGAACACGATGCAACCACAGCGGACGACGACGAAGCGGGTGTGGGCACCTGGGAAGATGTCATGCGCGCGATTGATGCCAATCGTACCTCGTATCGGAAACTCTTTCCGGATTTGGAGCAGCCGGAATGAGTCGTTTTGTTGTCCTGGACTCCGGCCCGTTGGGATTAGTGACCGGACCACGCCGGTTAGCCGATGCAAATGCATGTCGCGCCTGACTAGAAACGCTGCTCACTGCGGGGATCGAGGTGCGCGTACCCGACATTGCTGATTACGAGGTACGGCGCGAATTGATCCGTGCCCGGCGCGTCAGCGGAGTCCAGCAGATTGACCTGCTCCGGGCGCGTATCGGACATCTTGCCGTCACATCCGAGACGCTGTTTCTGGCTGCCGAGTTCTGGGCCGATCTGCGTCAACAAGGTCTCCCCACGGCTCACAATGCGGCGCTCGATGGCGATGTCATCCTGGCGGCGCAGGCGGCACTGCTGCTTGCCATGGGGCATTCCGTGGTGATTGCCACCTCCAATGTCGGCCATCTGGCGCGGCTGGTGCCGGCGGATCGCTGGCAGAACATCACCGTGTAGGAGGCATAGATGGCGCGGCTGGTGCGTCCGGGTGCGGGACGTATAGGTTCGGCAGCAATGGTAGGGACACGCAGCAGCGCGTCCGCCGCCCGTCCCGATGCGGGAAGGACGTTGCTCGATCGGCGGTCTCTGCCACGCGAACCAACCGCATTCCAATGCAATCCGACGAAACCGTCTCCACGTGAGCGGACCAGCGGTGCGATCCGCTGCTCCCGGTCCGCGCTCCGCTCCAACAAGCGCGGCTGTGCGTAGCGTGGTAGCGAAAGTATGGGTACAATGCAGGATATCAGGATATAAAGTCCAGGGAGAATGAAGCGATGTCAACCACCATTACCTTGCCGGAACATCTTGCCCGACGCCTCCAGCAGCGGGCGGGCGCGCAACAGCGCACCCCGGAAGAACTCGCCATCGACCTGATTACGCTGGGGCTCGGTGAAACCGCGCCGGAGGAATCTCTGTCCGCAACTGCAGCGGACCCGGAACTGTCGGCGGTCGTGGCCCGCATCACCGCAACGCCGCCCAACCCGGACAATATCATTCCCGCCCGCGGCAACCTCGCAGACCTGCTCCGCTCACTGGAAGCCCTGGCGGGTGAGAGCGACGTTACGGCAGAGAGCGCCGCCCTGCGGGCCGCGGAAGAAGAACTCCGCGCCATCAATCAGGCCGACGACATCGCCGAAGGGCGCGGATAGCCAATGGCCGCCTATCTGCTCGACACCAATCACGCTTCGCCGCTGGTCACGCTTCATCATCCGTTGCGTCTGCGGGTAATCAGTGCCATGGATGCCGGGGACACATATGCGATCAATGCGGTCATTCTGGCAGAGACATTGTTTGGTATCAGCGTGGTGCCGCGTGCGACCCGGAATCGGGCGATCTGGGCGCAGATTCAGCCTGCCCTGACCTGCTACATCTCCGATGCGCAGGATGCAGCCCAGGCCACGGATCTACAACTCGCCCTCCGCAAACAGGGCCGGCAACTGGCAACCATTGATGCCCTGATCGCGGTGACGGCCCTGCGCTACGATCTAATCCTGCTGACCACCGATAACGATTTTGTGACGGTACCCGGCTTGCGTCGTGAAAACTGGCTCCAGGCGACTGTCTGAACAGGTGGTTCGCGTCGGTCACATATCCATGATGGTTGCCCTGATATCGGACAGTGTCCCCGGAGTCCTGCGCCGGGGGCGTGCGGCAGTAGTCGTAGGGTGCATTCGCTGCACCGTTTTAGGACTACTAGATGAAGTAGGTCGCCGTATGGAGTGCGCAAGCATGGGCTTGCGCCACTACGCCACCCGGAATATGCTATACTGGACGCCAATACGTAACCTGCTCAATCCATCCCGGCGTATGCGCAGGTTGCGTAACGTTGTATTCGTCTGTGTAGTGTGCGGCTATGGTTGTACCCCGGTATTCCCTGGTCGGGCGGTGCTATGGCGGCGCAGTGTGAGGCACCCTATGGCTATCCCGGCATTTCTGGCAGAGATCGAGGCGAACCTCAAGACCGACCAGGCGACCGAACATACCCACCGACCGGCGCTCAAGAAGCTGTTTGAGACGCTGCCGGCTCCCGCGAAGGCCATTAACGAGCCGAAGAAGACTGCCTACGGTGCGCCCGACTTCCTCATTCAGCAGGGCAATGTTCCGGTGGGCCGGATTGAGGCCAAAGATGTGGGGGCAAACCTGGAACACTTTATTACCGATAGTGAGCGGGACAAACCCCGGACCAGCGAGGGGGAGCAACTGAAGCGCTACCGGGCCAATCTCTCGAACCTGCTCTATACGGATGGGCTAGAGTGGCACTGGTTTGTCAATGGGGAGCGCCGCACTGAACAGCCGGTGCGCCTGGCAACCTGGCAGAAGGCCAAGAAAAAGCTCATCCCCAAGTTCGGGGCCGAGCAAGACCTGAAGACGTTGCTCCAGCAGTTTGCCGCCCAGCAGGTGCCCACGGTTGACACCCCGCGTGATCTGGCGCAACGCCTGGCACAGACAGCGCGCTGGTTATGCGATGTGATCCGCGCCGTCTTCAAGGACGAGGGCGAAAAAGGCACCCTCCACACCCAGCTTGACGCTTTCCGGCAGACGCTGCTGCCGTCGTTGCAACCGGATGACTTTGCCGATATGTATGCCCAGACGATTGTCTACGGGCTATTTGCAGCGCGGGTCGCTGCCCCGGATAAGCCGTCTTTTAGCCGTCTGGATGCCGCGCAGTCGGTGCCCAAGACCAACCCCTTTTTGCGCAAGCTGTTTCAGGAGGTGGCCGGGTATGATCTGGATGAGCGGATCGCCTGGCTGGTAGATGACTGCGCCGATCTGCTGGCGCGTACCGACATGGGCGCGGTGCTACAGGATTTTGGCAAGGCCACCATGCAAGAAGATCCGGTCGTGCATTTCTATGAGACCTTTCTGGCGGCGTATGACCCGGCAATGCGCGAGGCGCGGGGGGTCTACTACACGCCGGAGCCGGTTGTAAGCTATATCGTGCGCTCAGTAGACGCGCTGCTGCGGGAGCGCTTCGGCAAAATAGCCGGGCCGGCCGATGAGCAGACGGTGATCCTGGACCCGGCAACAGGCACGGCGACCTTCCTGTATGCCGTGGTGCAGCGCATTTACGAGACGCTAGAGGCACAAGGGATGGCGGGCTATTGGAATAGCTATGTACCTGACAAGCTCCTGCCGCGCATGTTCGGCTTTGAACTGCTGATGGCACCCTACACGATAGCCCATCTCAAGCTGGGCTGGCTGCTGGACCAGCAGGGCTATCAGTTTGGACGGGATGAGCGACTGGGCGTCTACCTGACGAATGCGCTGGAGAGCATGCCCGCTGGTCAGCAGTATATGCCATTCGCGCAGTTCATTGTTGATGAGGGTATGCTGGCCGACCAGGTGAAACAACAGCAGCCGGTGATGGTGGTGCTGGGCAATCCGCCCTACTCCGGGCATAGCGAAAACAAAGGCGATTGGATCAGCGGCCTGGTGCGGGATTACTATCAGGTAGACGGCAAGCCGCTGGGGGAGCGCAACCCCAAATGGCTGCAAGACGACTATGTAAAATTTCTGCGCTTTGGGCAGTGGCGCATTCACCAGACTGGCGAGGGCGTGCTGGCGTTCATCTCAAACAACGGCTATCTGGATAACCCGACCTTTCGCGGGATGCGCCAGAGCTTGCTGCACGAGTTCAATACCATCTACTTGCTGAACCTGCACGGCAACAGCAAGAAGAAAGAACGTGCCCCGGACGGCTCCCCCGATGAAAATGTATTCGATATTATGCAGGGTGTGACTATCGGCATTTTTGTTAAGCAACATGGACCGTCACCGGGACCGGCAACGGTCTACTACACCGATCTGTGGGGTGAACGTGAGGGCAAGTATGCAAGCCTGATAGCGCTGGATGTGAGCAACACGGAGTGGCAGACGATTGTGCCGTCAAGCCCCTGGTATCTCTTTGTACCACAGGATACCGATTTAGGAGCAGAGTATGATCAGGGATGGAGAGTTACGGAGATCTCGCCACAAAGTTTACTAGGATTTCAGACACACAGGGATGGAACAGCCATAGCCTACAACACATCGAATTTACACAAGCAAATATGTGACTATCTTGGACAAGAACCAGACTCAGACCGATGGTTAGAATTTCACCGGCGAGTTGATTATCGTCCCTTAGATACGAGAGTCGCTTATCTAGGCAATGAAGTTACTGATCGTCCTCGGTTAAATGTTGTTAGGCATCTTTTCTCAGACAATATCGCGCTTAATCTTGTTCGACAAACTAAAGCTGATGAATGGCACCATGCGTTGATGTCTGATAAGCCAACACCAGCGGTTTTTTTGGAGATAAAAGACGGCTCTTCTATCTTCCCCCTCTACCTCTACCCCACCGAGCAAGAGATCGCCAGCGGGCTGTATGCCGAAGGTGATCGCCGCCCCAACCTGAGCGATATTTTCACCCAGGACGTAGCGGGGCGACTCGGCCTGACCTTCGTGCCGGATGGTGCGGGCGACCTGGCGCAGACTGTTGGGCCGGAAGACATCTTTCACTATATCTACGCCGTGTTTCACAGCCCAACCTACCGCGAACGCTACGCCGAGTTTCTCAAGATCGACTTTCCCCGCGTACCGCTCACCAGTAACCGGGCGCTCTTTGCAGCACTGGCAGCAAAGGGAGCCGCGCTGGTTGACCTGCACCTGCTGTGCGACTACCGGGGGCCGGGGGCGTCGGCGGGGCGGGCGGGGCAGCCGTCCTGCAGAACGCCAAAGAACAAGGCATCGTAGCGCCGCCACCCGGTGAGAACCTGGTAGACAAGGTGCGCTATGTTGCGCCACAGGGGGAGCAGGCCGGGCGGGTCTACTTCAACCAGCAGCAATACTTCGCCGGGGTCGAGCCGGCGACATGGGCTATGCAGATCGGGGGCTACCAACCGCTTGACAAGATGTAGGGGCGCAGCATTGGCCGGCGAAATGTTCGCCCACCGTTCGGGTGTTCGGCCAATGCTGCGCCCCTACTACCGGGGGAGCATAGATGATTTCACCACACCCCGCCTGCGCACCGACCTGCTCGCCGCCCTCGCCAACCGCTACACCCGGCGGATCGAGGATAATCTGGCGGTCCAGGCCCGCATCACCTTGGATCTGCAGACCATGCCGGCGGCGGTCGCTCCGCAGTGGCGCATGCGTCTGCCCGGCTCCACCCCGGAGCCGGAACTGCTCCCCGGCACACCGATCCGGCAGGTCTTTGACGAGGCCGGCGGCGAACTGCTCATCCTGGGCGCGCCGGGAGCCGGAAAAACCACGCTGTTGCTGGAACTGGCCCGCGACCTGGTCGCCCGCGCCCAGGCCGACGACGAGTACCCCATTCCGGTGGTGGTCAACCTGGCTTCCTATGCGCAGCAGGCGCAACTGCTGGAACGATGGCTCCCCGATGCTATCCATACCGCAGCGGGGGTGAACACGCAGATTGCCGTCCGGTTGCTCACCGGACGGCACCTGCTGCTGCTGCTCGATGGACTGGACAAGTCGCCGAAGGCAAACGCGCTGCCTGCATCGCCGCGATCAACGCCTACTGCGCCGACCAGCGCCCGCTGCGCCTGGTAGTCTGCAGTCGCACCGCCGAGTATGCACAGGCCGGCATGCGGCTTGAACTGGCCCAGGCGATTGAAATCACCCCATTGACTCTGCCCGAGGTCGAAGCGGCGCTTGCGGACATTCCAAAGGCGGCGGGCGTGTTGCCGGTGCTGCGCGATGACTCACTCCTGCGGGAGTTGCTGACCACGCCGCTGATGCTCAACATCACCCTGCTCGCCTACGCCGGGCAATCGGTGCCGGACGTGCAGGCGCGGACCGTAGAAGAGCGGCGGGCGGCGCTGTTTGGAGCCTATGCGCGGCGCATGCTCCAGCGTTGCGCAATGGACTCCGGCGCATGCTGGTCGTCGGGTTGGGCAGCGGGCTGGCCGTCGGGTTGTTATTCGGGCTCAACGGCGGGCTGGGCACGTTCCTCAAGCACTACGTCCTGCGCTTCCTGCTGGCCCGCCATGGCCTGCTCCCCTGGGACGCGGTGAGTTTCCTGGATACCGCCCGCGACCTGCTCTTCCTCCAGCGCGACGGCGGCATCTACCGCTTCCGCCATATCTTGCTGCGGGACTATTTTGCAACGCTGGATGCGGCGGAAATACGACGGCTGACGGCTGACGGCTGACTGTTTGTTCTCTGTTCTCTGTTTCTTTGTCCTCCCCCCGGAATGTGACAACTTTGCCACTGCCTCTCTCCATCTGTTTGTCTAATGTTCATCTCGCTCTGCCAGACTCATGGGTGCGGAGATATGCCGCCGGGCATGTCTCCCGCTTTGGAGGTAAGGATATCTGGAGAGAATAGCGAGGGAACAGGATGCGTGAGCTTTACCCGATTATATTTGCGGTCTTCTCGGTGGTTGCGTTGGCCTTTATGATCAGCCTGCTCTGACACGCGATAGGATGAATGCGGGAGAGGGCACGAAAGCCGCGAAATAGGCGAAAAGCGCGAAAACGCCGGTGTCGTCCGCGTTGCTGCATAGATGTTCGTGACTTTCGTAATCTTTCGGGGTGTTCGTGATCCAGACCGCCGATGAACCAACCTGCTTGAGGACCAAACATGGCGGCGGCCCCCCGGAAGAACGCTCTTCCGGGGGGCCGTTTGTTGTTGGCGCGGTGGTATACTGCCTGTGCAAACCGATCAAGCCGTATAGTTCACTTGAGGAGGAAGATGGATGTATCTTCGGCATCTTCGGCCGGCACTCCTGTTGCTCTGCCTGGGCGCGTTTCTGCTGCCGGGTATGCGCGGCACGGGTCAGGCGCAATCCGAGCAGCGCTGTTTTGAAGAGACCGGCTTCTGTATTGCCGGGCGTATCCGCGAGTTTTGGGAGCAGAACGGGGGCCTGCCGGTCTTCGGCTATCCGATTACCCCGCAGCAGACGGCGGAGGTTGAGGGCCAGTCACGGCAGGTACAGTGGTTTGAGCGCAACCGGCTGGAACTGCACCCCGAAAACGTGCCGCCCTACGATGTCCTGCTGGGGCGGCTGGGCGTGGTGCGCCTGGAGCAGCAGAATCGCAACTGGCGCGAGTTCCCGACGAGCGGTCCGCAGCCCGGCTGCCAGTTCTTTGAAGAGACCGGGCAGAATGTCTGCGGGGAGATCCTGGCAACCTGGCGCGCTAACGGCCTGGAGTTCGACGGCAGCCCCGGCACCAGCACCGCCGAGAGCCTGGCCCTCTTTGGCCTGCCGCTGAGTCCCGCGCAGACCGAGACGCCGGCCGACGGCAGTGAGCGCACCGTCCAGTGGTTTGAGCGGGCGCGTTTTGAACTGCATCCCGAAAACGAACCGCCGTTTAATGTGCTGCTGGGGTTGCTGGGCCGCCAGGTGCGCGGCGAGACGGGGGCTGCTGCGCCGCCTTCCAACCCGCCGGGAACCGGGCCGGCGGTACCGCCCCCGGACGAGGTTGCGGCGCGGCTGCGCGTGCCGGCGGGCTTCCAGGTGCGCGGCTACGCGGCCGGGCTGTCCGTGCCCCGCCTGATGACCATCGGTCCCGATGGAGCGCTCTATGTGGCCGAGCGGGCCGGGCAGATCACGCGCCTGCCCGACGACAACGGCGACGGGATTGCCGACCGCCGGGAGACCGTGCTGAGCGGCCTGCCGGCTCCGCACAACATGGAGTGGATCGCGGGCTGTCTCTACGTGGCCGAGAATGACAAGGTCTCGCGTCACTGTGACACCAGCGGCGACGGCGCGCTGGATCAGAGCACGCGGATTGTTGATCTGCCCACGGGCGGCAACCACACCTCGCGCACGCTGCACTACGGTCCCGACGGCAAACTCTATGTGGCGGCCGGCAGCACCTGCGATGTCTGCAACGAGGCCGATCCGCGCCGCGCGGCGATTATGCGCTTCAATCTGGACGGCAGCATCCCCGCCGACAACCCGTTTGTCGATGATCCCGACCCGCGAAGGCGGACGGTCTGGGCCGAGGGGTTGCGTAACAGCATCGACTTTCTCTTCCTGCCGGATGGGCGGCTCTGGGCCAACCACAACGGGCGTGACAATATGATCAACCCGGAGGTTAAGAACTTTAAACCGCTGGAGGAGACGATTATCGAGGTGCAGCGGGGACGCCACCATGGCTGGCCGTTCTGCACTAGCGAGCATCCCGACGGCAGCCTGGAGCCCGGCCCCGGCCCGTATGTCGAGGTGCCCGATCCGAGCGGCGATGTGCCGCCCATGCCGCCGGGCTTTCGCTGTGAGGACGCCGTGCCGGCGCTCTTCACCCATGTGGCCCACTCCGCGCCCATCGGGATTGCGCGCTACGAGGGAGCCAACTTCCCGGCGGACTATCGCGGTGATATTTTTAATGCGCTGCATGGCTCCTGGAACCGTGTCCCGCCTGCGGCCTGCCGGGTGGTGCGCATTCGGGTTGAGGGTGGGCAGCCGGTTGCCTCCGAGGATTTCCTGACCGGCTTTCAGGACAGCCCCGATCAGGCGTGTGGGCGGGCCTGGGGCCGGCCGGCCGGGGTGATCGCCGGACCCGACGGTGTGCTCTATGTCAGCGATGATCAGAACGGCCGGATCTATCGAATTGTTTACGAGGGGTAAAACTCCGGGCTTTGCCACGAGCAGGTGGATTTGTCCGCAGGCCGGAACAGGCCGCACCGCGTAAATCCTACCAGGATATCACAACGTACGCGGTGGACATCCAAACTACACGTTTGACCGGATGCAAGGCCGCATCGCCTGCGGCACCATGGTACTCTTTGTTCTTTTGCGCAAACATTTGCACTCTGTGCAAATGTTTGCGCAAAAGATCTGATTTCTTCCGCCCTGCCGGAGGCGCATCGGGCCGTTCATCCAGGCGACCACCTGGTTTGGAACCGACTGCGTAACGCATATCAAGTGTAGACTTTTTTGCCGGATTGCATTGGAATGTGGTCGATGGGACCGGCATAAGCCGCCGCTCCAGAGGGGCATTTCCGGCATCGGGATGGGCTGCGGACGCGCTTCTGCGCGTCTCTACCCCAACAAGCCTACATCTGATACCAATCCGGCATCAAACCAGCAATCAGCCGGAACATGGGCTACGGGCGCAGGAGCGACACGTTTCCGTTCAAAACCTCTGCGTTCTCGGTGTTCTCTGTGGCTATGACAACAAATCGGTATGAGAGGGAATAGGGAAAGCTATGGACATCAAGCAACTGACCGATGAGATGAACCGCTTTGTGACGGCGAAGGGCTGGTATGAACCGGACTCGCCCTTCGCCCAGACGCCGCGCAATATTGCTACCTCAATTGCAATCGAAGCCGCCGAGATCCTGGAGCATTTCCAGTTCACTGAGGAGGCGAAAGACCGCGCAGAACTGGCGGGCGAGCTGGCCGATGTTGCACTCTACCTGCTGCAACTGGCTTACCTGACCGAGATCGATCTGGAGCAGGCTATCCTGGACAAGCTTCAGCAGAACTACGGGCGCACATGGGAAGGGCCAGGGTAGAGTTGAGGTTTGAGTTTTGAGGGTTGAGTTTTGAGTTCCGGGTTCTGAGTGTGGCACCGAGGCTGCATATGTCCAAACGGCATCCGCCGGCGGGATACTGATGCTATTATAGGTCACGGTGAAGGTGCGTTTTCCCGTCTTCAGACATGGCGTGTGGTCGGCATGTTACCGGCTCCCATGCTACCACACGCCATGTCTGTGCTCATCTAACGGTGCATAAGGCTACTACCGCCGTATAATCGGCAGATAGAGCGTACGCCCGCCGGTGTCAGCGCCAAACCGAATCGTTGCCGGATAGGTCTCCGACTCATTCCCCGCCCCATCACGGTAGCGGACAAACACCGTCGCCAACCCGGATTGCTGCGCCAGCGTCCAGTTCTTCGTGGTGGCGTAGGGCTCCCAGCTTGCATCACTCAGGTCGGCCCGGTTGCTGACCTTCATCTCCGTTACGCCCGTGGCGGTATCGTCGCGCGGCAGATTATCGGCATCGGTGACGAGTTCCGGATCAAGCGTATCGGAGGCGTAGAGGTTCAGCATCACGTCGGGCGATGCCGTGGTTGGTGCGCCATCGTTGATGAGGATAATGCCACGCGGTGGCGAGTAATCCATGTTGGGTGTCGTACATGATGGGTCGGAGGGAACGGTACGCCTGCCACCCACCGTAGCGATGGCGATATAGCAGTAGTTATCACCATTGGTACGTCCCGGATCAACATACTCGCCCAGTGCCGGATCGACGGTACCTATCGACGTAAATGGTCCATTTGGATCGGGGGCGCGATAGATTTCAACCGTTGCGCCGGGAGCAAAGGGCGTGTAGCGCACCAGCACCTCACCGTTGCGCGGGTAGACCACGACGCGAATGGGATCGAGGCGGGTGGCGGCCGGGGTCAGCGGGTCGTCATCCGTGCTGTCCGCCTCGCCATCGTCGTCCGTGTCGGGATCGTCCGGGCGGGTGCCCTCTTCCAACTCTTTGAGATTGGTCCAACCGTCGCGGTCCAGGTCGCCGGTAGCGTCGGGCGTGTCGGGATCGGTGCCGTAGCGGTCTTCAAAGGCATCCGGCAACCCATCGTTGTCGCGGTCAGCATCCGGTACCGGGTCCACGCCAGGTGGATCATTGTCGCGTCCATCAATGCCGTCGATAAAGAAGGAGAGCAGCTTCTCGCGCGTAAAACTACCGCTCACGCTGCTGCTGCCGTCCGCTTCCACCAGTACATTGTACGAGCCGGGCAAACCGGTCGCGTAGAATGTGCCGCCATACAGCCCATCGCCCGCCGCGCCGTCGTTATGGTTGCCGTCATCAAGCAGCGTAACGGTACGCTGCGTACCTTCAGGATCGGTGACACGCGCGCTGACGGTAGCCCCCGCAATCGGGGTGGTGTCGGTCAGGCCGGCAACGATGCCCATCGGCACACCCGGCGAACGCTCCTCAACCGGCGTGGTCAGGTAGACATCCAGCGTCACCTCGCTGCGCACCCCCGCCTGCACCAGGTAGTTCGGCAGGAAGCTCTCGGGCACCGTTTGCTGTGGCGTAATACCCGGTTCGCTCTGGAGGTTAATAATGGCATTCAGATACAGGGTCCAGTTGCCACTCTGCGGATTACTCACCCGCCAGATATAGTGATGTTCATCACCACTGAGATAGCTCTGGGCCACTGCAACCGGCGTACCGGAGGGATATTCGCCGGGGGGATACAGTGCCGGCGGATTCATAAATCCATTGGATGCATCCACACTCAGCGAGACCACCAGTTCAGCCGCACTGCCCTCCACTGGAATGTTCACCACATCCTGTACAGAATTGGGAATGCCCAGTGGTCCCACCAGGCTAAAGAACTGCTGCTGTCCATCAACCTCGGTGGCAATCGCCCGGTAGCGTCCGCTCAGGTCAAGCGCCAGGTTATCAACTGTGTCAATGCCGGCGAGTCCGGTGCGTAACGTTGTCACCGGAACCGAGACCGCATGATAAGTGCCGCCGGTATTGCCGGCGAGCCGCTGCATCCGCAGGCGGTCGGCATCGGGGCCCACCGCGACCGTATGCACCACCGGGCGCTTGCCGGTCGCCTCGTCCAGCGCGCGGATCAGATCGTCGAAACTTTCATTGCCGGCCGTTTCCAGCCCATCGCTCAGCAGGATCAGTGCCCAGTCATGATCGGGGTCGCCGCCGCCGTCATCTTTGAGCAGTTCGTCCCAGCCCTCACGCAACGCATCGCCAATTGCCGTGCCCCCTACCGCCGTCAGACTATTGGTCGCCGTGATGGCAGCGTTGCGCACGGGATTGCTCCAGGGTTGCAGCGGCAGAGCCACGGTTGCGTTGTCGTTGAACTCCACCAGGCCGATCTGATCGCCGGTTGTCCAGCTATCAATATAGATGCGTGCGGCCGCCTGCGCCGCTTCCAGCTTGGTGATACCAAAATCGTCCATGCTGCCCGAGCGGTCCAGAATCAACACATTATCGGTATCATCACGCTCGGTATAACTGACTGCGTTGGTGTTGGTAGCAGACAGCGCCGCGCCATACTCCACCGTCAGATCATAGCTGCCGGCACTGGTCTGGTCCGGCGCGCGCAGCAGAAACCACTGCTGATTCTGCACCGATGCCTGGGTGAGAATGCGCGCGGCAGGCACCTCGGCGGAGCCGACGCGGAAGGTGAAGTTCTCCAGATCGACATTGGGGAAGGGCGTGCCATCGGGCGCGACAATCTCCACCACGGTCAGGAACTTGCCCGGGGCAGTGGGATCACCCACGCGCGCCCGACTGCCGCTGGTGGGCTGGCGGATCGTCAGCGTCGGCTGGGTGCCGTTGAAGCTGTAGCGATAGTTTGCCAGGCTCTCCAGCCCGGCCACCACGACAACCACGCGGGCATAGTCTTCGTTCAGGAGCGTCAGCTCCAGGTTGGTAGCTTCGACATTATGCTCATAGGCGATATTCTCATCAGCATCAATCCCCAGCACGGTGTAGTAGAGCGGCACGGAGAGATCCTGAGTAAACTCAATCGAGATAATCGGCACATCGGCCGCCGGACGCACCTCGTAGTATTGCGCACCCCAGGCGGTCACGGTTTCGTCGCTATCGACCGCCTGCTCACCCAGCGCCAGGTTGCGACTCAACGCACGCGTGGGCAGGTTGTAGCTGCCGCCCGGCTGATCCATATCAACATACTGATATTTCTCGGGTACGCTGGTACCCGTAAGGTTCTTGGCATAGCCGGCAACCGCAAAATCCTTCCAGACATCGCGGAAGGTTTCACTATGCCCCAGGTTTGCCAGGGTGCTGTTGAGCACGGCCACCCCGTCGCGGTCCGGGTTCGCCTGCGCCTCACGCCAGAACTCCGGCAGGATATTCATGCCGCTCTCGACCGGGTCATCCAGGTTGGCGGTGCCGTAATGCTCCGACAGGTAGGCCCAGAGGTGGACGGCGGCATAGCCGGCTTCCACCACCGGACGGTTGGTAAAGCCCAGGTAGTCATTGGTCCAGGGCACATACCCAAACGGATCGGTAGTATTGTCGTCAAAGTCTTCGCAGGTGTCGCGGTCGTCACCCACGCAGACCTTGTCCATCACCAGGTTGGCATGCCCCTCGTAGACCCAGTTACGCGCCGGGTCATTCAGCGGCAGGCCATACTGATACTGCGTCAGGTGCTGCATTTCGTGGGTAGGTACGGTCCAGGGCGTAGCAACGCCGACCCGTGTCTCTAGATCGAAGGAGCGTTCCAGCACATCCTCGGTTGCGACCCGCATCCAGATGCCGCCGCCGCCCAGATAGGCGGTTGCCCCGCCGCCATTGCCGATATGGATTGGCACCTTATCCAGCCCGCCGATCTGATCGGTCGGACTCTCATCAAAGCCAATGCGGGTCATCCCGGCGGCTGAACCTTCGAGCGCCTGCTTGAGCCGGGTGATATAGATATTCTCACCATTCGCGGAGTCATTCGCCAGGCAGTCGGGTTTGCCATGCGGGTTGGGGCAGGCATCGCCGGTGCCGTCAACATGGTAGAAAATACGGTAGTTGGCAGTCTCGGCGATGCGCGGATTGCTACAGACTTCGTCGGTGTAGGGCGAAAAGGCGTCATCGCTGCTGCGATAGGAACGCACCCGGTAACGCAGATCCTGGGTGACATCGATCCCGGTGTCACGGTAGGGACCATAGTTGCCGTTGCTATCGGGCGAAACGGTGTTAACTTCGGTGAAGTCGCCACCGTCAACTGAACGTTCGATCCGGTAGTTGGTTTCGTCCGTTGCGGTATCGGTCCAGTAGACCAGTACCGTATCGCGTTCAAAGCCCTGACAGGAGATGTTCGTAGGTTTTGGCAGCGGATCAGCGGCCAGCAGGCGCTGGGGACCGGCGGTCGGAAGCCACGCGGTCAGCAGGACAATCAGGATGGCGAGCAAGGAGCCGACGGTCAGCGATGCGGAGATTCGGAAACCTCGGCGCTGAGGTTGCGGCTGGGACGGTTGGTGGGGCATAGTCCACACTCCTTCGTATTCAGTTCACTTCAGCGTATGACAGTGGAGTTCTATCCTAGCAGATTGAGCCGCTGATAGCAACCCTTTGATAACGCAAAGATCTGGATTATGCGCTCCATGTGAGGTTCTGGACTGCGAACAACACAAAAAGGCACGAGATTCACAAAAGGTGGGCACGCCGGTATCGCATTCGTCGGATGAACGACAATCCCGGAGCAGTCGCTATGGTGGTGAATAACCTGACAGATGGATGCCGAGCGCCACCGTCCCGCGCATCTGCGGGCTGTTACGCCGCCCCGCGAACTCGCGCCGTCGGAAGCACAGGCAATTGAGGCGATGCGACAGTCAGTTGCAGCCGGTCTTTCGCCGGAGCGGGTGGCGCAGATGGTCTTCGCGGCTATCCGCGCGGAGCGGTTCTACATTCTGACGCACTCCGATCATCCCGAGTTGATGCAGTATATCCGCGCGTAGGCCGAGGGCATCATCCGGGCAGGTGAGGAAGTAGCGGTGTAGTCTGAGTCGGGCGTGTGGCAGCCGTGCTACCGCGCGCCCAGTCAGTGTTCGTGGACAGATGCTGCTGGTGGGCCTGAACTACCCACTATTCCCGGCTTGCCGGGCGGCCGCGTGGAGCAACTCTTCCGCGGCGGCCAGGTCGGGCACCTGCTGTACGGCCACGATCAGGCGGTGCAACTCGGACGGGCGCTGTATCCGGCGAATGTCGCGTACCAGCGCGAGGGGCGCAGCCGGAAAGCGTATCAGCAGGGTATCCTCAAGCGTCTGCTGCACCTCCTGCCGGAATTGCTCTTCTTGCTGCCGGCGGAGATGCTCTTCTTGCTGCCGGCGGAGTTGTTCTTCCTGTTCCCGCAGCTTTGTCTCGTACATCTCGCGCAGTTCTTCGCGCAGTTCTGCTTCGCGCTCCTGAATCAACAGGTCAAATAGTCCAGAACTCATGAGTTTATCCCTTCCTACCAGATTCATAAATCGTTGCGGTTGCAGGAGTGGTTCCGCAAAGGTACCCAGAATGGACAGCAGATCACCCTGCTGCGTCGGTGGTGCCTGCGCAACCACCATTCGGGCGGCTGCTTCTACCAGGGAGGCATCGGCATTCCGCATCAGCGGGCTGAGTACTGCCAACCCCAGGCTGTTCGCGGCCAGCGCCGCCTGCGCATCCTGCGTCCAGAGTTGAATCCGCCCCACCGGCCACGCCTGCACGACCTGTCCATCGATCACTTGCATCAGCGTATCGCCCACGTCATATTCCGGCGCGAGATAAACCACCGTGCCCACCACGGTCGTGCCCGGCTCCTGCTGCCCAAACCAGGCCACATAGCCCGCCGGCCGCCAGAGCACCGCCGAGTCGTAGTAGCCCTGCCACTCCACCAGATGCAGGTAGTCCTGCCCCTGGGGACTGCGCACGCGCAGCAGGGTGTTGAGCCGGGTCGCGCCGGCGGGGAGTTCCCGCGTTTCCACGCGCACCAGGGATGCAGCCGGCAACCCGAGCAGCGGCAGCAGATCCGCCCCACGCAGGGCGGTCAGCAGCTTGAGTGGAATATCAGTTTTCATTGTTGTTTACCTGGGTATTCGTGAGTACCGCTGCATGTTCCTGCGTACGCTCTTCTGATTCCTGGCTATCGGTTGTCGGGTGTATGCTCCCTGAATTATAGCACAGGCCGGTCGGCAGGAGGTGGGATAGACAAGTTGTGTGGTGAAAACCTCTACACACGAATTCGTGTACATTCATGCCGTTCGTGGTTGCTGTTCAGCATCGAGCCCCGTAGCTCCGGCAGCACACCAACCACATCTGCCGCGCCTCCGCAACGCTACCTGCGGTCGTTGCGTGTTCCGGCGGCACTCATTCCCATTCTTATTCTCATTCCCATTGCCATTACCGTTTACGCTACCATTATCGTTCCTATTTCGTTCCCATTCTTATTCCCTTCCCATTCCTCTATTGCTGTATCGCATATTGGCCCGCTCTATTTGACAGGCATTGTCACTTCCCCTATACTTGTATAAAGAACAAATACGCGAAGAACATAGAACAAACAGCCTTTGTCTTGCCAATGCCGGCAGTGAGCTTTGTGCTGTGTTACTTTGTTGTATGTTTTCTCTGAAACATGCCTCGCCTGTAAGTTTTTTTACTGGTACTGGTTTTTTATAACGAAAGCGTTGCTCTGAATACTATCCCAAACAGTGGTACCCTGATTTCCAAACAGTAAGAAGGGTAAAAAACAAAGAAAAGGTAGCATATCCAACATAAAACACCGCTGATCTGGCTGGTTCTTTGTTCTGAGTTCTCTGTTCTCAGTTCTCTTAACGTGGGGTGCAGGTGCGTTGCATTAACGCCATGCCTGTAATTTGTAATCCTCTGGTCGCTCCTCCCCTGCTGTACAAAGATTGTTCGTCGGATATCGTTCACGTTGGAGTGAATGCCGCTGATTGTTCGTTCCACACGAAACGAACTTCATCTGTCAGTTGTGCCAACCGTTGTGCCAACCGTCGTTTGTTTGTTTTTTCGTGCCTTTTGAATCTACGAAGGAGATCTTGATGACGAAGCGTTCTAATCGTCGTATCCATCCGGGTATCATTGAGGCCCAGGAGCAACTCCTCCAGGGGCGGATCAGCCGGCGGGAGTTTTTGCGGGTCGCTACCCTGCTGGGGGCCGGCTTCTCGGCGGCCTCGTTCCTCGCCGCATGTGGTGCGCCTACCACTGAGGCACCCCCGGAAGGTGAAACCGGCGATGCTACCAACCCCGAAGTCGATGTGCCCAAGGGTCCGGTGCAGCGTGGCGGTACCATTCGGCTGGGTGTGCAGGTGCAGGGGGTGGATCACCCGGCGCGCTTCTCCTGGACGGAGTCGGCCAATGTTTTCCGGCATGTGTTTGAGTATCTCACCGAGACCGACGCCGAGAATATTACACATCCGCTGCTGCTGGAGAGCTGGGAAACCAATGATGAACTGACGGTCTGGACGCTCAATCTGCGCCAGGGTATCCAGTGGACCAATGGCGATGAGTTTGTGGCGGATCATGTTAAGTATAACTTTGAGGAGTGGCTCAACCCCGATACCAGTTCCTCCATCCTGGGGCTCTGGGAGGGCTTTCTGGATATTGACGGCGTCGAGGTCGTGGACGACTACACCGTCCGGCTGAACCTGAGCGCGCCCAAGTTGGATGTGCCGGAGAACCTCTACCACTACCCGGCGCTGATTATGCACCCCAGCTTCAACGGCGATATCACCACCGGAACCAATCCCGGTACCGGCCCCTACACGCTGGAGGAGTATGTTGCCGGTGAGCGTGCCCGCGTGGTCCGCCGCGACGACTACTGGCAGATGGGCGAGGATGGCGAGTCGCTACCCTACCTCGAGGCGATTGAGTTTATCAGCCTGGGCGATGATAAGACGGCCTATGTTGCGGCAATGCAGACCGGCGAGATCGATACGATGTATGAGCCGAATATCGACAATGTGCTGGCGCTGCAGGACGATCCTAACATTATTATCTACTCGGTCAATACCGCCCAGGCGCGTGTGCTGCGGATGCGCGTTGATCAGGAGCCCTGGAGCGATAACAATGTCCGCACGGCAATCAAGATGTGCCAGGACCGGGAGCAGATCCGGAATGTGGCCTATAATGGTGAGGGACTGCTGGGCCATGACTTCCATGTCTCGCCGGTGCATCCCGAATATGCCCCGATGGATGTGCCCGAGTATGATCCCGAGGGTGCCCAGGCACTCCTGGCCGAGGCAGGCTACCCCGATGGCTTAGATGTTGCGCTGGCGGTGGGTACCGGCTGGGCCGATGTGGTCGCCTATGCTGAGACGCTCCAGCAGGATGCGGCGGCCGGTGGCTTTAACATCACCCTGGAGACGATGCCCAATACGGCCTACTGGGAAGTCTGGACGGAGACGGCGTTTGGGATTACGCCCTGGACGCATCGCCCGCTGGCGGTGATGGTGTTGCCCCTGGCCTACACCGCTACCGCTGATGGCGAACCGGTGGACTGGAATGAGACGCGCTGGGTGGATGAGGAGTTTACCCAACTGTTGCGCGAGGCCCAGGGTACGCTGGATGTTGAGGCCCGGCGCGAGATTATAAAGGAGATGCAGACGATCCAGCAGGAGCGCGGCTCGATTGGGGTCGCGGTCTGGCAGCAGGTCTGGGAGGTGTTCAACCCGGCATTCCAGAATGTCGAAGCGCATCCGACGCTGCATAATCAGTGGCTGCGCACCTGGTACGATCCCCAGCTTGATCCGTTTGCCTAAATAAGAACAAAGAACAGAGAACAAAGAACAAAATCCGAATCGCTATTCGGTGCCCTTTGTTCTTTGTTCTTTACGTTCTGTTCTTGCGTAACAGGAGTTACAATGGCGAAGTTTCTTATCCGGCGGGTTATTTTTCTGGTATTCACGCTGTTTGCCGTCTCGATTGCGGTGTTTGCCATTTCCGAGCTGGCCCCCGGCGATATTGCGGTCAATGTGTTGGGCAATACGATCACCGAGGACCAGAAGCGCTCCTTCAATGCCCAGTATGGCCTGGATCAGCCGGTGGTAACCCGCTATGTGCGCTGGATGTTCGGCAGCGATTGGCAGGCCGAGCAGCGGGTGGGCTATCAACTACGCCAGGTGTATGACCCGGAAGAGGAGCGCATGGGCTGGTGGGCCGTTGGTGAGGATGGAACGCTGTTCCGCAATTTTACCCCCGACGGCGAAACGCTCTATCGGATCGAGCGGGAGCTCCAGCCCGACGGCACCCTGACTGCGCCCCGCGAGGTGCCGCTCGATGAGGATGCCTGGGTAACCAACGATGAGGGCGATGAGATCTTCTGGGGGGTTGACCCGGATGGCCGCGCAGCGATGTGGATTCGTGGGGCGCAGGCCGAGGAGCAACGCCTGACGAAGGCCGGCTGGCTGAGTATTCCCGGCGCGCCCAGCGCCTACATTCCCCTGCAGAAGGGGTTGCTGCGCGGTGATGCCGGGGTCTCTTTCCAGACACGCCAGCCGGTGTTTGCCACGCTGATACCGCGCCTGCTCAATACGCTCTTCCTGGCCGGGATCGCCTTTGTCTTCATTATGCCGCTGGCCCTGCTGTTTGGCGTGCTGGCGGGTCTGAATGAGGGCAAGTTCCTGGACCGTTCGATCTCGATTACCGGACTGGTGGCAACCGCGACGCCCGAGTTTGCCAGCGGCGTCTTCCTGATCGTGATCTTTGCGGTCTGGCTGAATCTGTTGCCGGGGGCGGTGGTTATTCCGCCCGGTTCATCGGTCTTCTCGCGCCCGCAGATGCTGATCCTGCCGGTGCTGACGCTGACCCTGATTGAGT
Organism: Chloroflexaceae bacterium; assembly: GCA_034437035.1. Lineage (GTDB taxonomy): Bacteria > Chloroflexota > Chloroflexia > Chloroflexales > Chloroflexaceae > CAKZQX01. Next base: position 5,862 of record DAOTUI010000297.1, on the reverse strand, counting down.
TGGGCTACATCCTGCGGGTTACGCGGGCGAGTATGGTTGAGGTGATGCGCACCAACTATGTGCGCACGGCAGTGCTGAAGGGGCTGCCCTACCGCCGCGTGGTCATGAAGCATGCGCTACGCAACGCGCTGCTTGCGCCCATCACTGTGATTATGCTGCATGTGAACTGGCTGGTCGGCGGGATCGTGGTGGTCGAGACGCTGTTTGGCTTCCCCGGCCTGGGCAGTTATGTATTGACCGCCGCCCTGAATAATGATGTCTTTGCACTGGAGGCGGCCACGATGATCCTGGTGATTATCGCCGTGACCACCCAGTTGCTGGCCGATATTATCTATGTGTATCTGAATCCGCGGATTCGCTACACCTGACGCTGGAGTTTCATGCATGGCAACGGCTGAACGTACATCTGGAGGAACTGTTCCGGCTCCGGCGGCCACGGAACCCTCGTCCTGGCAAAAACTCAAAGGGCGGCTGGAGATCTTCAGCCGTTCGCGGGTGGCGCTGGCGGGGGCGCTGCTCGTCGGGTTCTGGATTATTGTGGCGCTCTTTGCCGACAACTGTTTGATTACCCCGGCCTGCTACGCGGGCGTGCTGCGCGGCGATGATATTACTCAGTGGTCCACCTCGGAGCAGTACCAGTCCTGGATCTCGCGCTACTCGCCGGTGGAGCAGTTTCGCGGACGCAATCGCGAAGGCCCCTCGTGGGATCACTGGCTGGGCACGGACACGCGCGGGCGGGATATCTGGGCGCGGCTGGCGCATGGCGCGCGCCCGATTTTAACGCTGGCCCCGATTGCGGTACTGGTGGCGCTGGCAGTCGGTGGGACGCTGGGCCTGGTTGCGGGCTACTTTGGCGGCATAGTTGATGAGATTACCATGCGTATCCTCGACGCGATTATCTCCTTCCCGCAGATCCTGCTCTACCTGGTGATTATCGCGGCGCTGGGCGCATCGGCAACCAATGTCGTGCTGGCGATTACGATTGCCGGCGCACCCGGTATCGCCCGACTGGTGCGCGGGTTGACGCTGGATATCAAGACCCGCGACTTTATCGCCGCCGCGCAGACGCGTGGCGAGAGCCCGCTCTACATCATGTTTGTGGAGATCCTGCCCAATGCGCGCGGCCCGATTATTATCGACTCGATGCTGCGGATGGGCTACGCGGTCTTCTCTATCGGCACGCTGGGCTTCCTGGGACTGGGACTGCCGCCACCCTCGCCCGACTGGGGGAGTATTGTGCAGGCGGGCCGGACCTCGATCCAGGCCGGGCGGCCCTGGGAGGCGCTCTGGGGGTCGGTGGCGATTGCGATGGTGGTGGTCGGTCTGAACTTGATGGCGGATGGTCTTTCGGAAGAGACGCAACGTTATCGCTAAGGCAAGGTGACAGATGACAGGTGACAGGTGACAGAATGCGGGTGTCCTGATGCGGTAAACGGATCCGATAAAGCTGTTACAAACCTTGTCCAACACAGGAAGAGAAGCATGACACGAGAAGCAGAAAAGCGCACCCAGCCCGTCGTCAAGGTTGACCACCTGGCAATCGCTTACGAAACGCGCGCGGGTGATGTCCGGGCGGTGCGCGATGTATCATTTGAGATCCATCGTGGCGAGGCGTTGGGCATCGTCGGCGAGTCGGGTTGCGGCAAAAGCACCGTGGCTTTCGGCATGGTCAACTATCTGGGGCGCAACGGCAAGATCGCCGCGGGCAGTATCCTCTTCCAGGGCCAGTCGCTGGTCGGGCGCAGTGCGGAAGAGTTGCGGAAACTGCGCGGCGATCAGATCGCCATGGTCTATCAAGACCCGATGACCTCGCTCAACCCGGTGCTGCGCGTCGGCGAGCAGATGGCCGAGGTGCTGACGGTGCATCGCAACATGACGAAGGGTGCCGCCTGGGAGCGTTGTATCGAAATGCTCCGCAAGGTCAATATGCCTGATCCGGCCCGCGTGATGGAGCGCTACCCGCACCAGATCTCGGGCGGACAGCAGCAGCGTGTGGTCATCGCCATGGCGATGCTCAACAACCCGGCCCTGCTGGTGATGGACGAGCCGACCACCGCCCTCGATGTGACGGTTGAGGCGGCGGTGCTGGATCTGGTGGCGGACCTGCGGAGTGAGTTCGACACCGCGATTATGTTTATCAGCCACAACCTGGGTGTGGTGGCGCGGGTGTGCGACCGGGTGGCGGTGATGTACGCGGGCGAGATTGTCGAACTGGCCTCGGTGCAGGATATCTTTTTGCGCCCGCAGCATCCCTACACGCAGGGGCTGATCCGCTGCGTGCCTAAGATCGGACGCAGCAAATCCAGCAGCGTGCTCTACCCCATCCGGGGGCGTGTGCCTTCGCCGGCCGGCCTGCCGCCGGGCTGCATCTTTGAGCCGCGCTGCGACTACGCGCGCGATGCCTGCCGCCAGGAGCGGATCGCCTTCCGTGAGATTACGCCGGGGCACTTCAGCCGCTGCAAATTCTCGGAAGAGATTGACCCGGCGCAGTGGCGACCCACGGAAGATCTGATCCCGCTGGAGCCGGTCGATCCGGCAACCGCCCGCGAACGGGAGCCGATCCTTGATGTGGATAGCCTGCGAACCTACTACCGCCATGGCAGTTCTTCGCCGCTGAGTCTGCTCGGACTGGGCAAAAAAGAGTATGTCAAGGCGGTTGATAATGTCAACTTTACCGTACCCAAGGGTCTGACGCTCGGCGTCGTGGGCGAGTCGGGCTGTGGCAAGAGCACCCTGATCAAAACCATCATCGGCCTGGAGGATATCACGGGGGGGAAGGTGGAGTTCCTGGGCACCGATCTGCGCGGTGGTGTCCAGAAGCGCGACATGGCAACGATCCGTGAGTTGCAGATGGTATTCCAGAACCCGAACGCCACTATGAACCCCAGCTATTCGGTCGGCAAGCAACTGGAGCGGCCCCTGCGCCGGTTCAAGATTGTGCCCAAAGACAAGGTGCGCGACGAAGTTATTCGCCTGCTGCGCGCGGTCAAACTGGATGAGCACTACTACAACCGCTTGCCCAACCAGTTGAGTGGTGGCGAAAAGCAGCGCATCGGCATCGCCCGGGCCTTTGCCGGCCGACCGGATCTGGTTCTCTGTGACGAGCCGGTTTCGGCGCTGGATGTCTCGGTGCAGGCAGCGGTACTTAACCTACTGTCGGAGATCCAGCAGGAGTATGGCACAACGATGATGTTTATCGCGCATGACCTGAGCGTGGTGCGCTTCTTCTCCGATTTTATCGCGGTGATGTACCTGGGCGAGATTGTCGAGATCGGTCCCGCCGAAGCGATCTACGCCCCGCCCTACCATCCCTACACCGAGTCGCTGCTGGCGGCAGTGCCCATTCCGGATCCGACCGTGCAGCAGGAGCATGTGCGCCTGTCCGGTTCGGTGCCCAGTCCGCTGAACCCGCCGAGTGGCTGTCGCTTCCATACACGTTGCCCCCGGCGCAGTCTGCTGCCCGATGGTGGGAAGATCTGCGAGACGGAAGCACCACCCTGGCGCGAATCCGGAAATGGTCATCGCATTCTTTGCCATATTCCCATTGAACAGTTGGGGACATTTGATCCGGTGTTTGATGCGCCGGATCAGCAGGAGAAGGAGCCTGCCAATGTTAGTCAAGGACTACATGCTCCAGCACCCGATTATGATCGAGCCCGACAAGCGCGTCACTGAGGCGCAACGGCTGATCGTCGAGAACAACATCTACTATCTGCCGGTGGTTGCGGACGGCAAACGGCTGCTGGGAATGATCACACCGCCCCGCCTGGCAATCCAACCGGAGCGACTGGCGAGTCTCGATGTGTGGGAGATTACACGCTACCTCACCAACCTGACCGTTGAAAAAGTGATGCTGAAGGGCGCGGATCTGCCCATTATCGGCCCTGATGCCACCCTGGAGGATGCCGCGGAGTTGATGTTTCGTCGCAACTTCCATGGCCTGCCCGTCATCCAGAATGATGTCGTACTGGGCCTGATTACCGATAATGATCTGCTGCTCGAGCTGCGCAACCTGCTGGGCGCAGTTGAGCCCGGCTGGCGGCTGACCGTACGCGTACCCAGCCGGCGTGGTGAGTTTCTCAAACTGACCGGCGTGATCGCCGAGAAGGGCTGGGGACTGATGGCAATGGGCAGCGTGCGCTCGCCCAAAAAGGCCGATCACTGGGACATCGTGATGAAGATCTGGGGCTGTACCAGGGCCGAGTTGGTGACGGCGGTTGAGGCGATCGCGGGCCACGAGATCCGTGATGTCCGCGAGACGCAGTTGCATGTGAAGTAGTTTACCTATGATCGAAATTGGCGCACCGGCCTGTCTGCCCCTGGGCCTGGTAACAGTTGAGCAAAATAATGGTATGACGCCCTGCCTGATGGGAGTCACGCTGCAACACCCACCGGTTCATCTGTCCAATCAACTGGGGCGCGGGCTGCGAGTCACGGGGGCGCGTGCAAACCTGGCGTACCGGCAGGCGGAACGCTTTCTCCAGGCACATGGGTTGGAGCCGCAGTCTGACCTGCGGATCGAGCTGGCAATTCCCATGGGTATGGGGTTGAGTTCGGAGCCGATACTGGGCCTGAGTGTGGCCCGCGCGCTGGCCTGGCAGTATGACCTGCCCCACGCAGATATTTCCGAGTTGGTCCGGGTCACCGGCCTCAGTCCGGCCGCTGCCCCGGCAATCTGGGGATTTGACCAGGGCGGGCTAATCTTTGTAGAAGCGGCGGACCCTGCTGCAACGACGCTGCCGCCCATCCTGCGCCGCTACGACATTGCGCACTCCGACAAACATGCCTGGGTGTTTGTCCTGGTGCTGCCCCGTTTGCCCGCCGGCACCCCCGCCACCCTGGAGGCCGAGCAGTTGACGGCACTGCGCAACGCGGCGTCCCACCTGGGCGACACTACCTGGCCGCTGGTGCGGGATCGGCTCTGGCCCGCACTGGAGCAGGATGATCTGCCCGCGTTCGCACAGGCGCTCATGCAGATAGCCGAGCAGAACCAGGCCGCCCTGGCTGCTGCCGGGACGCCGCATACCCTGTCGGCGGAGGAACAGACCATCCTGGAAATGATGCGAACGCACGGCGCGGTGGCCTGGGGGCGCAGCCTGACCGGGCCGGCGCTCTATGGCCTGATCGAAGGTGCGCAGGCCAGCCGCGAGCTGCGCCGGCAGTTGCGCCGGCAGATGGGGCCGTTTGGCGGCACGGTGATGGCGACCATCACCGACAACGGTGGCGCGCGTGCGGTAATCAAGGGGGCAGTGCGGCGGGGGTAATGTGCAATGACGGTTAAAGAGCGAGTAACCCACGAGCTTGATCAGTTCAACGATGATGAATTGCAACAGGTGGCCGATTACATTGCCTTTCTAAAGTTTCGTACCCGCCGCTCGGGAGGACACCTGATGACGGATGGTGAGCATCTGGCAGGGTGCTACGCTGCTTTTGCCGCTGAAGATCGCCAGTTGGCCGAAGAGGGTATATCAGCGTATGCAGATGTACTACGCAAAGAGGACGCGCAATGAGTGCCAGACGCGGGGGTTCACATTAATCTGCACAACCCGCGCTGATTGGGGCGGCACATTGGTCAAAACAGTAGGGCTGGTATCCATTTATTTCTATAATTCCACGAATTACGTGGTTGACATGCAGCCCGGACGTTTCACTCGATGGAAGTCCGATTCGCCTGCGGCAGCATGGTACGTTTTATTCTTTTCCACCCTGCCGCAGGCGAATGTGTCTTCCGCGTTCGTGACTACTCCCACAGCTAAAGCATGTGGGCTTCTCGGGACTTACACCCAGGCTGTGTAGCCCCACAGCCAGTATATTTATCGCGGCATTGAGATCTCTATCGATCTGAAGCCCGCAAACAGGACA
>DAOTUI010000296.1:0-16040 GCA_034437035.1 Chloroflexaceae bacterium | reverse complement strand
TGTCCTGTTTGCGGGCTTCAGATCGATAGAGATCTCAATGCCGCGATAAATATACTGGCTGTGGGGCTACACAGCCTGGGTGTAAGTCCCGAGAAGCCCACATGCTTTAGCTGTGGGAGTAGTCACGATACCGGCTCAGAGTGACCGATAGGCAGACTCTCGGCAAGATAGTGCGTTTCCAGTGCCGTATGGACCGCCTGCTTCAAATCCAGCAGATCGATGGGCTTGGCAAGATAGTGCTCCACCCCCAGGGTTTGCATATGGTTGCGCAGCCGGGGCGTATCGTATGCGGTCAGCACCATCACGGGCAGGTGGGGTCGGTAGGCCCGGAGCGCCCGGACCAGCGAGGTTGCCGCGCGGCTCTGGGGGTTAGGATCGACAATCAGAAGATCAACCTCTTCGTTCATGCAGCGCAGCCAGGCAGCATCCGGAGAGGGCGCAACCGTGACCTCTGCTTCGGTCTCCAGTAGCACCTGCAATCCCCGCTGTGTCACCAGAGCCGCAGTCGGGTCACTATCGACAATTTCGATATGCCGCAATGGCATGAACCTTCTCCTTCACGTGCATGTGGGTGGTTAACACCGAGGGGGCGTAGATTTGCACGTTCTGGCATGTATGCTACCAGACTGTTTGCGGCATGTGGGAGGAGGGGCAACAATCGTCTGTGGCGATCCGACAACTAAGGTTATAGGGGTTAGGGGTTAGGGGCAATACCTTTTAAATAACCGGGCTTATGTGGTTCCTTACCTGGAAGAGGATACCGCCTCCGGCAGGGTGGAAGATTCTATCCTTTTTTTACAAGAAATTTTCACTTTGTGAAAATTTCTTGTAAAAAAAGATGAAATAGGTTCTATTATTTGACAGGAGTTACGCAGTCGCTGACCTGAAAGACAATTCCGCCTCCGGCAGGGTGGAAGAACCCAGATCTTTTTCACGAAATTTTGGCTCTTCGAGCCAAAATTTCGTGAAAAAGATAGATCAAGTACCATGCTGCCGCAGGCACATCGGGCGTGCATCAGGTGAAACGTCCGGTTTACATGTAACTGTGTAACTCCTGTTACTCAATTACTGGTAGCGTAATCACAAAGGTCGCGCCTTCACCGATGGTGCTCTCGACCTGGATCTGCCCATCGTGCTGCGTGATAATATGGGCGCTAATCGCCAGGCCCAGGCCGGTGCCATGCGGCTTGGTCGTGTAGAACGGCTCAAACAGGTGCGGGAGATGCTCCGGGGCAATGCCGATGCCCGTGTCAGTGATGCGGATATCAACGCTGGGGGTGCCGTCATCAATCGAAGATAGCAGTCGCGTCGCCAGGTTCAGTGTCCCGCCATTGGGCATAGCATCGCAGGCATTGAGCATCAGGTTGAGGAACACCTGGCGCAACTGGTCCGCATGCGCCGTACTGAGCGGCAGGTCGGGGGCCAGTTCATGCACAATCGTGATCTGGTTATGGCGCAGGTGCGTCTGGACCAGTTCGACCGTCTCCATTAAAATTTTGTTAACATTCGTCGGGGCAAGCTCGGCCTTCGTCGGGCGGTAGAAGTCGCGCATGCGGGTAATGATGCGGGCGATGCGCCCCAACTCATTCTGCGCAATATCCAGAAAAGGCCGCTGCGGTGCGTCTGACGGCAGATCCTGCTCAACCAGGTAGAGACTATTGCGCGCGGCATACAGCGGATTATTGATCTCGTGCGCAACCGAGGCCGCCAGTTCACCCACAGCCGCCAGCTTAGCACTCTGGAGTAACTGCGCCTGCGCCGTATTCAGGCGGGCCTTCGCCTCCTCATGCAGCGAGTGAATCCGCGCCAGATCGCGCTGCAGGGAAGCGGCATGCGCCCGCTGCTCGGCCTCGGAGATGGCAACCGCCGTCAGATCGGCCAGCGTCTGAATAAAGGGCAGATCACGCGGGTGGAACAGGTGTGCCTGTGTGTTACTGCACAACACCAGCGAGCCCAGGCGCGTCGTCTCGACGCGTAGGGGGGCAATCAGCGCGCTGGCGGGCGGCCAGTCTTCCATGACCTTTTGTAACTGCACAACCTGGTCGTCATCCAGGCTACCCAGACCCTTCGCCAGTTCCGGCCCGACCATCAGCATCGCCCGGGGCGACAGGAGCGCATGCCCGGCAATCCCCTGTCCCGGTTGCAATCTGACATCAGGAACAAGCTCGGCGCTGGTCGCTCGCAACGCCAGGCAGTCGGCCTGCCGGTCAAGCAGGAACAGCAGCGCGGTACTGGTGCCGGGAAAGAGCCGTGTTGCCGCACGCACAATTAGCTGGACAATCGACTCAACATCGTGGATAATCAGCAGGGCGGAACAGATCTCCAGCAACGTGTCGAGCCGTTCCCCGGCAACATTACCCAGGGTTGCCCGGCGGATCGAAAGTTGTGCTTCCAGATCGGAGACACGCGCCGTCGTTGCCGCTTCCTGCTGCCGGGACTCGGCCAGTTGCGCTTCCAGTTCGGCGATACGCGCGTGCGTACCGCCGCGTTTCTGCGCCTGACCGGACGGTGCCGGAGATTCATTGCCATTGAGCGAATGCTTTGTCATTGATACCCAACCGTTATCTGTACTATTCCTGCCGGTTAGCCTATCGTATCACAGGATGCGCCGCGCGGCAACTCATCGGTTGATAGATATGCTCACTTTTGACGCAGTCCTGATCGGCTGATGTTGGGTCACACTCTTCTCTGCTGCGTTGTGCTCTGTTCTCTCAGTTGCACGACTTACGCGGTGGATACGCAAACTGGACATTTGCCCAGGTGGAAGCCCGCTTCGCCTGCGGCAGCATGGTACATGATCCATTTTTTCACAAAAATTTTGCACAGAGTGCAAAATTTTTGTGAAAAAGAATGAAATTTTCCGCCCTGCCGGAGGCGAAAAGCTCCGTTCGCGGGGGACCGCGTAAGTTCTCTCAGTTGCAGTGCCGGTATAATACTCCCGGTGATACCTTGCATGATGTTCGTTGTCCTCTGTTTCTTTGTTCTCACGACTTACGCGGTCGTTGAACCGGCAGGGGATTCTGCCTCCGGCAGGGCGAAAAAAGATCAAAATGTACCATCTGCCGCAGGCGAAGCCGGCTTTTAAGGCGATCAACAGACCGAAATAAGGCTGTACCGCGTAAGCCGGGGTTCTTTCTACACTACAGGGCTCTATGAAAATTGCGATTCTGGCCGATATTCACGCCAACCTGCGCGCGCTTGAAGCCGTTACCGGGCATATCACTGCCTGGCAGCCCGATGCCGTTGTTGTGGCGGGTGACACGATTAATCGGGGCGCACAGCCCCACGCCTGCCTGCAGTTTGTGCAGGCGCAGGCACATACGGCCGGCCGGCAGATATTGTGGGGTAACCACGAAGGCTATGTCGTTGCGCATACGCACCCGGATGCACCGCGCCATGGTCCGGCCTTCGCAGTCAGCCGGCACTCCTACTGGACCTACCGCCAGGTCGAACAGGATTTGTCCGTCATCACCGCGCTGCCCTTCGCCACCAGCCTCACCGCACCCGATGGAACCGAGGTCCGCGTTACCCACGCTTCGATGCGTAGTGACCGTGACGGCGTCTACCACAAAACCACGGATGATGAACTCCGCCGGCAAATTGGAGCCGCACCCGCGCCGCCGCTCTTCTGCGTGGGGCACACCCACGTTCCGCTGATCCGCCGGGTGGATCAGACGCTCGTCTTCAACGTCGGTTCGGTGGGGATGCCCTTTGACGGCGACCCGCGCGCCAGTTACGGCCAGGTGGTCTGGCGGCATGGCACCTGGCATGCCACGCTGGTCCGGGTTGCCTATGATCGGGAGCAGGCCCGGCGCGATTTCTTCGAGACGGGCTTCCTCGACGGTAGCGGCCCGCTGGGCTATCTGATTCTGGATGAGTTTGACACGGCCTGGCCGCGTCTGGGTTCATGGGCCCGGCAGTACCGGAAAGAAGTACTGGCCGGAGCCGTGTCGATGGAGCAGTCGGTACGCGCGTTTCTGGAAAGTTTGTAATCGGTAGAGAAGGAGTAGTTATGTCACAGATCGAAGTTACCTGGGTCAATGAACACCGCTATCTGGCTGTGGACAGTACGCAGCATACGGTTGTCCTCTCGCCGCCCAACGATGTCGGCATTAAACCATCCGATGGGTTGTTGATTGCCCTGGCCGCATGTACGGCCCACGATGTTGTCGAGATTATCAAAAAGCAGCGGGCCCACCTGGCGCGTCTGGTCATTGCCGTCGAGGGTGAGCAGGATTCGCAGCCGCCCTGGGCCTACCAGCGCATTCATCTGCGCGTTCAGGTGACAGCACAGAACCTGCGCCACGAGCAACTGGAGCGCGCGGTTGATCTGGCGCTGAACAAATATTGCTCAGTGCGCGCATCACTCTCGCCCAATATCGCTGTTACATTCGAGGTTGATCTACAGAGCGAAGAAGCGTAGCAGCGTAGGAGAAAAGTCCAGCACCTCTTCAGTTACCTGACCAGGAGCGAGTCTGGTCAAATGACCAGTTACCGCTGCCGCCCCGCTGCGCTACAATATCCTCAGGCACGATTTGGATGGGGCGAAAGTGCCGAGACCACGAAGGCTGCTGTGACGACCAGCAGCCTTCGTGGTATGTAACGCGACCTACGTGGTCGGCATTCAAACCGGCGGATTTATCCGTCGAAAAGCAGTTCCGCCCTGCCGGAGGCGAAATTCCTTGCCGGGTCAACGACCGCGTAACACATGGTGTGTAACGCGACCTACGCAACCGGTCGGGACGACTCACGCCGGCGGAGTGTTGCCCGTCGCTCCTGCAGCAGGCCCCAGGTGCTCAACCCCAGCGCCGGCAGCAGCAACACCACCGCGACAAAGAAGGTATCGTGCAGCCCGGCAACCTGAGCCGGCGGCGGCGCTTCCGTCGTCTGCCCTGTCAGTGGGCTACCGGCGGCGGCAGCCACCCGACCGGCCCAGATCGTCCCCAACAGCGCAATCCCGACCGTTTGCCCAAGCGTGCGCGTCATCGCCAGCAACCCGGAGGCTACCCCCAGCCGCGTCTGCGGTACGGTGCCCATCACGGCGCTGTTGTTGGGCGACTGGAAAATCCCCATCCCCAGGCCAACCGGCAGAGAGCGCAGAATGTAGCCGAGCACGCTGGTATGCGTATCGAGCGACATCAGCCCGGCATAGCCGACCAGCATCACCAGCAGCCCGACAATAGTGATGGTACGCGTTCCCACCCGATCCGACAGCGCCCCGGCGATGGGTGCGGCCACTCCCAGGGCAATCGGTACCGGCGCAAGTAGTAGCCCGACGCGCTGCGTATTGTACCCCAGGATATTCTCCAGGTAGAAAGGTATCAGCATCAGGCTCCCGGCAACCAGAATGAATGAGATCAACCCATTGATCAGATTTATGCTAAACAGACTATTGCGAAACAGCGTCAGATCGACCATCGGCTGGCGGCTTTTCCACTCAATGAAGATAAAGATGAGCAGAAAGATAATCCAGCCGGCAAAGAGCATGCGAATCATCTGCTGATCAAAACCAAACTGCTGCCCCAGCGTCAGGCCCAGGAGCAGCCCGATCAGGCTAAGACAGAGCGTGGCGGCTCCCAGATGGTCAAACCGCTGCCCGCCGGGCGGCCGGGTATCCGGCACAAACCGGAGAACAATCAAAATACCAACAATACCAACCGGTATATTCACAAAGAAGATCCAGTGCCAGGAGAACTGTTCGATCAGCACACCACCCAGCGTCGGGCCGACGACAATTCCAATTGAGACCATCAACCCGGTGATGCCCAGCGCCTTACCCCGCTCACTCGGCGGAAACGCCTCGGTGACAATGGCCGGACCCAGCGCCATCATCATCGCCGCGCCGACCGCCTGGAGGACGCGAAAGCCAATCAGCCAGGCAATCGTCGGCGCTACCCCGCACAATCCCGAACCAGCGGTGAAGATAATAAATCCCAGCGTGTAGAGCAACTTTTTGCCAATAATATCGGCCAGACGACCGACACTCAACAGCAGAATTGTCACCGTTAAAAAGTAGCCCAGCGCCACCCACTGCACAATGGCAAAGGTTGTGTTTAGCTCACGCTCCAGCGTGGGGAGGGCAATATTGACGATACTGCCATCAATCGTTGACAAAAAAATGCCCATGGCGACGGCTGCCATAGCGTACCATTTGCGACTATAGTCAACGTCCGGCCGGCGTATCTGCTCGTTCGATGTGGTCAACGCACATTCCTTTCACACAGTCCTGATCATTATTCATGCTTTGATCCCACACAACACCGCTGGTATGCATTATACCTGGTTTCGTGGGGCGATCTGGAAGTGCCGGAAGGGTGCGGCACAGATCATGCTATACTTCTATCTGATGCATTGTTCTGAGATGAAGGAATTGCGCTCCATGACTCGTCGCTGCCTGACCGATATCAGCGGTCCTTTTTACAATCCGGCCAAACCCTTCCGCAACTGGTCGGCCCTCCCGTTTTATCAGCTTGATCTGCCCCAGATGCCCTTTGTCGATCAGCCCCAGCTTGCGCAGGGGTTGGCGCGGGCCGGCGGATACCTTGAGCGGATTCAGGCGCAGGGCTACACCGGTATCGTTATCGACAACCTGCCCCATCTGGTTGGCTTTGAGACGGCTCCGGTTGAAATCTATCCCGGCAACAGTCCCTATCGCCTGCGCGCGGCGATATACCGTCAGGCATTTGGGCCGCTGTTCGTGGATGCGGTACAGCGCGGCATGGAAGTTTTTGTGACGACCGATATGCAGTGGAGTACGCCTCCCGTGCGGCGCTTTGCCCGGCGGATGACAGCGCACAACCCGCGCCTGGCGGAGATCAACCGCTGGGCCGTGGAAGAACTGTTTACGCTGCTGCCCCAGGTGCGGGGGTTAATTGTGCGGGTTGGGGAGACGGGCGGTGCGCATAACCAGGGCCAGAGTTACATGGGCCACATGCTCTACACCACCGCCGACAGCCTGCGCAGTCTGATCGCCACGCTGCTGCCGGTGTGTGAAGCCTACGACCGGCTGCTGATCATCCGCACCTGGAGTGTCGGCATTGGCGAACTGGGAGATCTACTCTGGTCGCCCACCCGCTATGGAGCCACCTTCGCGGACTATACTTCGCCGCATCTGCTGGTCTCGATCAAGCATGGTCCCTCGGACTTCTTCCGGCATCTGCCGCATAACCCGACGCTTGGGCTACCGGGCCCGGCGCAGATCGTTGAAATGCAGAACCGGCGCGAGTATGAACTCTTTGGGATGGTACCCAGTTCTATCGAGGAGTTGCATCAGTCGGTTCTCCAGCATGCGTCGGCAACCAACCGGGAGTTTGCGGGTGTCTGGGCCTGGAATGGCACGGGAGGTTGGGGCGGCGGGCGGGCGGCACTGGGCAGTGACGGCTGGAGCCTCTGGACGGAACTCAACAGCGCGCTGACGGCGGCCCTGGTTCACAATCCTGACCTGGATACATCAGCCTTTGTCTATCGCTGGTGCGATGAACATTTTGGCGAACCGTTCGGCGCGGCGGTCGCCGATCTCTACCGGGACTCAACACAGATGATCGCGCAGGCCTGGTATCCCGGGCGCCTCACGCACGGGAAGCGTACGCTGGGATCGATCTACCTGCCGCCGCTCCTCTGGATCTGGTGGATGCGACCAACGGCTTCGCTGGTTATCTGGGCCTATCTTGCTACCGCGATAGAGGACCGGGAAACGCTGCTGCGGGAGGATGCCACGGCGGTAGAACGCCTCGCCGGGCATGCCGAACGGTTAGCGCGCCTGGCTCCGGTGGCGGATGTGCGTGCGGCCGGTGTGGTGGAGAGCGCCTACTACTTTCATGATCTGCTCAATATGGCCCGGCAGATTCGCGCGCTGATGCTGCGGATGTTTGCTGCCGCATGGTCTGCCCGCCACGCCGATTGGAGCGCCGTGATCGCTGAGACGCCCGGCGTACGCCAGGTTATCGCGCAGCACCAGGCAGCCTGGGCGGGTAACGCCGACTTACCGCCGCTCGAAGTTGAAGAAATCGCTACCTTTCTGCGTAGCCTCGAGCGACACCCGAAGATGTTCTGGGTGCGTGCACGCCTGGCCTGCATGCTGGTGGACCGGCTGCAAACCCGGCAGCGCCGGGGACACCAACGCCACCCCGGACGAATGATCGCCATGGCTGTGCTTGTATTTATGCTCTTTTACGAAGATCGTCCGCGTGCCGGTATTGCCGGGGCAGTCGCCTCACTGCTCTTTATCCCGCCGCTCCGTCAGCGGGCAGTGCGGCTGCTGCTGCCCTGGCTGAATCGCCGCTTCAACCTGCTGCCGTCGATCTTCTTTGAGGCGGGCCCTGCCGTTACGGAGTGGACGGCCTGAGTACGCGCTGGGTCTGGCCCACCAGCCAGCGCCCGATAAACTCGACATTGTGGCCCAGGGTCCACTGCATGCCGCAGGCCTGAATCTGGCCGCTTTTGATGGCCGTACGTAGATCGGCTGCCGTAGTGCCGGGGAACTGCGTATACCCCAGGCCGAGTGTCGGCAGATGGTGCGAGTCGCTGCCGCCACAGCCGGGCATGTTCAGTTGCCGCGCCACCGCGGCCGCCTGGACATTGTTCCGGGCCAGCCAGAGCCCCGCGTTAAACGTCTCCATGGCATCAATCGGCCACTCGCAGTCGGGGCCAACGCAGCGCTCGTGCAGGCGCGCCTGGCCCATCGAGGGTACCCGCCGGCCGTAGGGATGCGCCGGAATGCACAGTCCACCCTGTGCATGTACGGCAGCAATCGTTTCGGCGGCGGGACGGTGCGGCAACAGCGGCTCCTCGATAAACAGCGCCAGCATGTGACCCTCTGCCGTCGAAACCTCCTCGCCGACGATTACCTCAATGCCGTAGGAACCGGCAATCTGCCGGGCCTCCAGCGCGCCGTCAATCCGATCATGGTCGGTGACGGCAATCACCCGCAGATCGGTGTTGGTAGCGACATACTCCAGAATATCGATAACACTTGCCGTTCCATCACTGCTATAGTTGGTATGAATGTGCAGATCAGCCTTGCTCCAGGATGTATTCACCGGATCACCCCTCCTCTGTCTGATCATCGTCTGGTCATAGAGTATACGAAACCGCGTCCCAGATATGCAGACACGGTTCCGTATTAGCGTAGTGCCCGAAGATTGTGGTTCCTCTATGAGAGTGTTAACAGAATGCTAAGAGATTGTAAAATCGGACGCGGAGGGGCGCCGGGCCGATAGCCGCGTGATCAACTGAACCGGAACGTTAACCTGTGGCATGGCGCTCTTGCAGGGATTGCCCCCGCATCGGCTGCAGCTTGCCATAGGTAGCGGTGCGCCAGAGCCACTCCATCGGTCCAAAGCGGAATTGCTGCACCCACCAGTTACTAATGATCACCTGAACCGTAAAAATGGTAATGGTCAAGAGCAATCCGAGCGCCGGGCCGACCTGTCCCATAAGTCCCAGGCCATAGCCATAAAAAATTGTTGTGCAGACCAGGGTCTGGAGTAGATAGTTGCTGAGCGCGGTACGCCCCACGGCCGCCAGCGGCATAAGCCACTGCTGCCAGGTCTGATTCTGGGTCAGCCGAATCAGCGCCGTCACATAAAACAGGCAGAGCGCGGGCGCACCAATGACAAAACTTACGACCGAGAGCAGCAAGGGCAACGAAAACTCCGCCGGGTTGATAAGCGTATTCAACCAGACATACAGCAGGTTGGCAACCAGTCCCACCACCAGACTCCAGCGCATCACCCGGCGGAAGAAGGGCAGATTGGCCGGAATATCGTGCAGCAGTTGTCGGCGGCCCACATACAGACCGAGCAGGAACATGGCGAAAATGACAAAGAACATGCCATTCAGAACGATTCCCATTGTCGAAAACGCAAAATCCTGCAGTCGCTGCATCGCCATCTCGGCAAAGCTGCCCTCGGTGTAGACGCGCAGAGCTTCCTGGTAACTCGTTTCATACTCGGCGACGGTCAGTGCCATCTGCTCATCAACAAGGGCTGTGCCTTCGGGTGTGCTACGCGCCAGGGCAATCAATCCGAACAGGCCGGCGTTGAGCACAATTGGAATAATCAGCAGAATGATGGCCCAGATGACCAGTGTCCGAGGGGAGCGCTTGCGAAAGAAGAGCAGGAGTGTGCCCAGGATGGCATAGTAGGTGAGAATATCACCCGGCCAGAAGAGCAGCACATGCGTCAGGCCAAACAATAGCAGGATGAACATACGCCGCAGATAGAGCGGCACAAAGCGGACGCCGCGACTCTCGGCCCGACTCATTTGCATGGTCAGACCCAACCCAAACAGCAGCGAGAACATGGTGAAGAACTTGCCTTCGGCCACAAAGCGGATGAAGCTCGCAGCCGCCTGATTAACCGGGCCGGGCCAGGGTGGTGTTTCCAGGACAAACTGATAAACGGGCGCGGCGAAGATCATCATATTCACCGGCAGAATACCGAAAATGGCAAAGCCACGCAGAATATCAACGATCATAATGCGTTCACGCGGTTGGGTTGGCGCAATCGTCTGCCCGCGTTGCGCTACTTCATGGGTAATCATGGTTTTTTCCTTCCCAGCATAGGCATACTAATCTTTATGCCAAACGCAAAAGCCGGTTATGCCTGCGGCAGCATGGTACTTTTTGATCTTTTTTACAAAAAATTTACACTTTGTGCAAATTTCTTGTGAAAAAGAATGTCCGGTTCCACCCTGCCGGAGGCGAAATTTCCTTTTGGGTGAGCAACCGCGTAACTTTTGTAAACTGCAGAGCAGGAGCCGATGCTGACCAGTTGTCGTTACGGGTTCCGTGACGTGTGTACGGGTAACTCTATTGTAGAAATACGCTGATGGACGGAAATCAGTCTCAGGAAGGAACAGCGCTTAGTCAAAAGGGAGGAAGCTGCCCGGACATGGGGATAGGGCAGAGCGTGCCGCCTGCCGGCACTGTGGAGGTTACACAATCAGCAGAATTCCAATGCCAATCAGGAAGAGATACAACACCCGCTCGAAGCGCGCTTTCGGGATGGCCTGGTTCAGCCGCCCCCCCAGGAACACGCCCAGCATAATCAGCGGGAAGGAGCAGCCAAACAGCCAGAATACCTGCGGCGTCCACAACCCGGCGGCCCCGTGCCCCAGCAGGATCAGCAGGCCGGTCGGCACAAAGTAGCCCTGGAGCGTCGCGCGAAACCGCTCCGGCGACCAGCGCTGGAGCGTGCCATACATTACAATCGGCGGGCCATTGGTGTTGTACGCGCCTCCCAGGATACCGGCGATAAACCCGAAGAGATAGGCCAGACCGCCGTACCGCAGTGCCGGGAGTTCCGGTCGTGCCAGGTGGTACAGCCCGAACAGGATCAGCACAATGCCCAGTATCGCCTTGACCAGTCCCGCCGGGACGCCCTTCAGCAGCAGCAAACCGATGGGAATGCCCAGAAAGGAAGCCAGGATCAGTCGCCAGGCGGCGCGCAGATCCACAGTACGCCAGCCCTGTAGCAAGATTGTCAGCGCGGTGGTTGTGCCCACAAACGCCACCAGCGGCGTCGCCATGCGGATGTCGATCACCAGGGCCAGGATCGGCATGGCGAGCAGCGCATCACCAAACCCCAGCGTCGAGCGCGTAAAGGTCGTGCAGAAGAGGATCGCCATGACCAGCAGTGTCAGTGGGAGAGAAACCATACGTGATACGTGATACGTGATATGTGGCGATTAGGACGACGCAGGCAAATCATTTCAAATATGCTTACGCAAAGCCACAAAGCCGCGAAAGAACCTGTTTCTTTGCGACCTTTGCGGCTTTGCGCGAGCCAACCCTGCTTTATTCGCAAAGTTGTGCAATTAACCCATAGCCGTTAATCCTTCTCCTCCCGCTCGTGCCAGCGTCCGACATTGCGCAGCACCACCTCGGGCTTCTCGTACGCCTCCACCAGCAGCTTGTGGTAGTAACACTCCTCTGCCGAGCGCAGGTGATCCTGCGGGTAGCGTGCCGCATACTCAACCGGATCAATCGAGGTGGCGGCCGTCTTGATAATCTCTTGCAGCATATCCACCGTGCCGCTGCCCTCGTCAAACTGCTCCTTGTTGCGCCAGACAATATCGTGGGGCAATAGATCCTCCATGGCTTTGCGCAAGATCCACTTCTCCACCCGCTTGCCGTTCCCATTGGTGCGCAGCTTCAGATCCGCTGGGATCGTCTGCGCCATCTCAACCATCTGCGTATCCAGGAAGGGCACCCGTCCCTCAATGCTATGCCGCATTGTCATGCGGTCAACACGCTGCAAATTGACATTGTGCAGGCTATTGACCGAGCGGCGCAACTCCTTGTGGAGCGCATCCGGGTCGTGAATATCTTTGTAGTAGGTATACCCGGCAAACAGCTCGTCGGCTCCCTCGCCCGTCAGGATAACCTTGACATAATCAGCGGCCATACGCGCACAGAAGTAGGTCGGAATAGCGCTGCGCACCAGATCCTGGTCAAATGACTCCAGGTAGTAAACAATCTCGGGCAGCTTCTCCAGCACCTCATCAATGGAGTAGGCATACTCGTGATGCACCGAGCCAATATGCCTTGCCACCCGCCGCGCTGCCTCTACGTCGCGTGAGCCTTCGACCCCGACGGCAAAGGTGTGCAGTTCATCCTTGTGCCGGCGAGCAATAGCGGCAATCACACTGCTATCCAGCCCGCCCGACAGAAACGCGCCAAGCGGCACATCACTCATCAGGCGCTTGGTGATTGCTTCTTCCAAGGTGTGGCGTACATTCTGTGCATGTACCTCAACCGGCATCGTCCGGGGAATATTATCAGGGACGGTATAGTAGGTCTGGAAGCCGTTGCGCGAGTGGTAGTAGGTTCCCGCCGGAAACTCGTGTACATCGTTCACCCAGCGTGAGATGGCCTTTAACTCCGAGGCAAAGTAGAGCGTCTGCTCGGCGCTGCCCTCATTCTGAATGCCATAGTAGAGCGGTTTGATCCCGATGGGATCGCGTGCCAGGAAGAGTTCATCATCCTCAATCACCGCAAAGGCAAACATCCCATCCAGTTGCCCGGTGGTACCAAATCCCTGTTCCTCGAACAGGTGCAAGATCGTCTCGCTATCACTGGTTGAAGTGAACTGGTGTGGACCTATCAGGCGCCGGCGGAGCTTTGCGTGATTGTAAACCTGCCCGTTGGCGATAATGATGGTCGAGCGCCCTTCGTTGTACATTGGCTGGTTGCCCCGTGCCGGATCGATAATCGACAACCGCACATGCCCCAGCACGCCCCGATTGTTCTGCACATGCACGCCCCGCCCATCGGGGCCGCGATGGGCCTGCTTGCCGATCATATCCTCGACCGAAACCTTATCGGTTCCTCCCCAGACTCCTGCGATTCCACACATAGCACAGCTTTCCTTTCACTCCAGTAGTATGCACCATCCATGATCCACGCCGGCGTTGCAGCACACGCGGATCAGGTGGCTCCTGCTATCCTGATAATCCATGACTACCAGACAACATTGCAGATGGTAACAGCGCTGTCGCCTGGCAATATGAATTCAGTTATTGTAGCCGGATCACAGGAATTGAGCAATGCCGGGAAGCAGATCGATTGTAATCAATTTCCCGCGCAACCGGCCAGGTCCAGGCATCCGGCAGACACGCAAAGAGGGCGCGAACATCGCGCCCTCGCATGGATCGGGCCACCCGGCCCATAAATTTACGTCTTCAACTGACCGGAGCATAATGCCTGGCTACACAACCTGCACCAGTTCAATATCGAATGTCAGATCTTTGCCGGCCAGTGGATGGTTCGCATCCAGGGTTGCACTCTCATCAGAGAGATCCGTCACGGTGACAACAATTGCCTGCCCATCCGGCTGACGAATCTGCAACTGCTGCCCGACCTCGGGATCAAGGTTGGGGGGAAACTGCGAGCGCTCAACTTCGACAATCATCTCATCGCGATGCGGACCATAAGCGGCATCAGAAGGGATCTGCGTGGTCTTCGAATCGCCCTCGCTCATGCCGACAACTGCCTCTTCAAACCCCGGTATGATCTGCCCCTGACCGATGGTGAACTGCAGTGGTTCGCGCTCTGCCGATGTATCGAAAACGGTTCCATCGTTCAGCTTCCCCGTGTAGTGTACCTTGACGGTATCGCCTTGCTTTGCCTCTGCCATCTTCGGCTCCTTTCACTCTATTGGCTCCGGTTCCGGAAAATTGCGTACCACTCTAAAGCAAAAAGCCGGCAAACTATGACCGAACAGCAAAAGCTATTGTCACAGTTCGTGGCTTATATCACGCTCGTCAAGGGCTATTGATGGAACCATTCAGATCCATACGATATCCTTACTGGTGGCGCATTGGCACAACCTTAGAATGATAGACGACTCCCCAGGTGACCAGAGCGCTTGCATTTCATAATCCAAACCCGTACGTATCGCACTAACTAGACCTGGTGATGGACAGCAACACCGTGAGAAGATGTTATTTGACTATAGCATGATAGCGCGGGCATGTCAAAAAATCGTAACGGAAATGATGCGGCAGCAGGCGAGCGCATAGCTATCCTACGCCATATAACTACGGCGTTTCGGCTTCCGGCGGTGATCCGGCTTCCTCTGCCGGCCGGGTCAGGGTCTGAAGTTGCTCGCGGGTGCCGATTACCACCAGTTGTGCATGTTCCCCCAGCACCGTATCCGCGCCGGGGCGGGTGTTCGTGCATGTTTGGCGGCAAACTGGTATCAGTCAGGGGCAACTCCACGCCCCCCCAGAACCCGATACCTCTCAGGTGTAGGCTGTTTGTGGGAGGGACGTGCTGCTGCGCGTCCGCCGCCCGTCCTGGTGCGGGACATGGGTTCTGGAGCGGCGGTCGCTGTCGGTCGCGCCAACCGCATTCCACTGCGCGCTGGCGAAACAGTCTCCACGTGAGAGAACCCCGATACCCGGTTGTGCTGATGACCAGCAGCATAATTAATGCCGAAAGCGCAGCAATAAACCGGCGTAGCACGCGTTTTTGAACTTCATTGTCAATATTCTTATCCACAGAACTACACCTGATCAGGTCTTCCGCGGCAACGCTGACCAGCAAAGCAAACCCGCACCCGTTGTGCGTTGACGGCGGGTGCGGGCGATCATCGGTCAGACAGCTTGATTATTCAACAGGTAGGCCCGCCTGTTCCCAGGCAATTATGCCCCCCTCCATATTGTGAACGTTATCATAACCCTGCTGCTGCAGGAACTGCATCACCTGACCGCTGCGATTCCCACTGCGGCAATAGGCAATAACCGTCTTGTCAGTCGGGATTTCGTTCAGGCGCTGTGGCACTTCGCCCATGGGAATAAGCGTCACGTCGGGGATATGCCCGGCGGCATACTCCTCCGGCTCACGCACATCGATCAGGACAACCTCAGGATTATCTTTGATCGACGCAACCGTTTCGACATCCACAACCTGTGGCAGTTCCGCCGGATCGACCTCGGCGGGCGCATCGGGGGTTGCGGTTGTGCCACCACAGGCCGCCGGCACAAACAGCAGCAGCGCAAAAAGAAGCAGATAGACGTGTTTCATCAGGCCTCCGTAAACCAGGGATGGAAAGCTGCAAGTCGCCATGGCGCTGCCCGCAGACAGCACCGGCGTGCGGCAGTATTGTAGCATGAGTCGGGCAGCGGAGCACAGTGAGGTTAGGGGTTAGGGGCAATACTTTTCAAATAACCGGAACGACGCGGTAGGCGATCAAACCAGACGTTTGACCAGATGTGAGTCAGACTCGCCTGCGGCAGCATGGTGCATTTTTATCTTTGTTCACAAAACATTTTCACGTTGTGAAAATGTTTTGTGAACAAAGGATGGTATCTTCCGCCCTGCCGGAGGCGATAGCCCCTTCCAGGGGAGTGACCGTGTACGTCGTCTTATTTGACACGAGTTACGCGGTGGTTCATCAAACCGGGCATTTCACCCGGTGAACGGCAGAATCGCCTGCGGCAGCATGGTACTTTTTGATCTTTTTCACAAAAATTTTGCACGAAGTGCAAAATTTTTGTGAAAAAGAATGGAATCTTCCGCCCTGCCGGAGGCGAAA
>DAOTUI010000295.1:0-11968 GCA_034437035.1 Chloroflexaceae bacterium | reverse complement strand
TTTCACAAAAATTTTGCACGAAGTGCAAAATTTTTGTGAAAAAGATCAAAAAGTACCATGCTGCCGCAGGCGATTCTGCCGTTCACCGGGTGAAACGCCCGGTTTGATGAACCACCGCGTAACTCGTGTGATTTACAGGAGTTACGCGGTTCTCCGTGAGCGAGTTCTTTTCGCCTCCGGCAGGGCGGAAGATTCCAGTCTTTTTGGGACAAATGTGGCTTTGTTAGCCACATTTGTCCCAAAAAGACTGGAAAGGGGCCATCTTTTCCACAAAAAAGTTGCTCTGAGAGCAATTTTTTTGTGGAAAATAAAACAAGTACCACGCTGCCGCAGGCGAATTGGGCCGTTCATCCCGGCACATGCCTGATGTGCATGCCCACCGCGTACCTTCTGTCAGTTACAGGAGTTACGCGGTCCCTGACCAGAAAGGGAATGTCGCCTCCGGCAGGATGGTACCGGACATCCTTTCTTTTTGGAAAAAACGTGGTTCTCCGAACCACGTTTTTTCCAAAAAGCTCACAATTGAACCATCTTTTTCGCAAAAAAGTTGCTCAAAGAGCAACTTTTTTGCGAAAAAGAAAAAGATGTACCACACTGCCGCAGGCGAATTGGGCCGTTCATCCCGACACATACCTGATGTGCATGCCCACCGCGTACCTTCTGTCAGTTATCGAAGCGGTGCCGGCGGCGCTCAAGGATGCACCGACGCCGGATGCCGTGCGGCGGGTCTATGCCCCGCCGGATAATGGGGAGTAGGGGCGCAACCTCGGTCAGCAGGAGGCGGGAGCCATACTCCCGCCCTCGCTATCCGTGACGTCATCTTATCCCTGGGACAGTTCCGACCGGCGTTCTTTCAGGTCGGCAATGGGCATATGCCGGATCTCCAGATTACGCCGCTCGATCTCGCGCCGGAACTCGCGGCGCTGTTTGGCCGCTTCATACCGGCGATGCTCGGTATCCGTTTCAACGATGAGAGGCGGTACGCGTACACCATTGCCATGCTCATCGACGGCGACCATCGTAAAGTAGCAGGTCATCACATGCCGCTCGGTCTTGTGGATAATATTCTCGGCCACAACGCGAATACCCACCTCCATCGAAGTCTTTCCGGTGTAGTTGACCGCCGCCATAAAGGTGGCAAGCTCACCCACATGTACCGGCTCGCGGAAGAAGACCTGATCTACCGACAGGGTGACAACATAGTGGTTGGAATAGCGCGAGGCACAGGCATAGGCAACCTGATCCAGTAGCCGAAGTGTTGCGCCCCCATGCACATGCCCGGAAAAGTTTGCCATATCCGGGGTCATCAGGACGGTCATCCGTAAGGTTTTGTGCTGTTTGTTGTTCAGTTCTTCCACGTCGAAGCTCCCCTCTAGTTCTGCTTCTCGATGCACGCCACATCCCTGTGCCGCACCGGTTATTCCTGGTACACAAAATTATTATCGGCTTCCGCCAGCGATGGGAGACCGGCATCCTTCGCCGAGAGACGCGGGTTACGTAGCGGCCACTCAATACCAATTACCGGGTCGTTCCAGATGATACCACGATCCAGCGCGGGTGAATATTCACCAGTCACTTTGTAGGTGAAATCCGCCGTTTCACTGAGCACACAGAATCCGTGCGCAAATCCGGGTGGGATGTAGAGCATGTGCGCCTGCTGCGCGGAGAGAGTCAGGCCTTCCCACTGACCATAGGTAGGTGATCCCTGCCGGATATCGACGGCAACATCAAAAATCTCGCCCTGCAAAACCATTACCAGTTTTCCCTGAGTCTGCGGATGCTTCTGGTAGTGTAGCCCGCGCAGCACGCCCCGGGCCGAGCGGGAATAGTTATCCTGCACAAACTCCGCCGCGATGCCATTGGCGACAAACGCCGAGCGCTTGTAGGTTTCCATGAAAAAACCTCGATGATCGCCAAACTGATCTACCTCGACCAGGATCAGGTCAGGAATTGCCAGTCTCCGAAAGCGAAAAGGCATGGAGCAGATCCTCCGTTTCTGCAATCAGGCGCTCCCCGCTGGGCCGCCGGATCACCGGGTTGTGCCTGGAGCGACTGTTTCAATAAAAATTATACCATCACCCGTTACGTTTCACATACAAACTACTTTCGCTCCGGTGCCACCCTGGTTATTGTGCTACGGTAACATTTCACACAGGTGCCGCGTACACTTCGGTAGAGCGACCGGGTTCCAGGGTACGTCATCCCGGATAGATCCGGAATAAGCACGGAGCCGACACAACGGAGAAGGAGGTTCTTATGGTTCCAGAAGTTGCGTTTACCACGACCGGCTGGATTCTGACGCTGGTGGGCTTTCTTGGCGGAATCGCTATCTGGAATTGGATTGCCGGCCACGGGGATGTGTGGAGCCGGATGCGCTACCAGGCCGGCGATGTCTGGCGGATCTTGTTGACGCAGACGGCAATTGTTGCGGTGGTGCTGGCGCTACTGCTCTTTCTGGGCGGGATGCTGGGCAATCTCATCGGATCGCCCTTCCGCTGGATTGCGATCCTGGTGGGGGTAATCTTCTGGGGTTACATCGGGGCGTTAACGCTGACGGCCATTCGAGGCACGCTGGTGGGTAAGCGGTAGGGATTGGGGGTTAGCGATTGCTCTCAAGTGTAGACTTTTTCGCCAGAGCGCATTGGAATGCGGTTGGTGAAACCGACAGCGACCGCCGCTCCAGAAACCATGTCCCGCACCAGGACGGGCGGCGGACGCGCAGAAGCGCGTCCCTACCACAAAAAGCCTACACCTGAGGGGTTAGCGATTGGCGATTGGGGGTTGGGGACTCCGCATCATCAACCTCCAATCGCTAATCCCCAATCCCCAATCCCCAAATGACTATCCATCATCGGTATTCTGCTCTGCGGCGGGCTCTGCGGTCGCAGGTTCTTCCGTCGGTAGCGGCTCCTCCGCCGGCGGCGATTCCTCGCCCGACTCCTCGGCGGGAGGTTCCCCCACTTCCGGCTCTTCGCCCGGCTCTTCTGCTGGTGGCACTTCGGGCTCGTCCGTTGCGGGCGACTCCGGTTCTACTGGCCGGGGGATTGCTGTTGGCGGCAGCGGTGCTTCACCCTCAGGAACTTCGGCCTGGGTCGTATCCATATCGGCTTCATCAGGCCAGGGTTCCTCGTTGCCTATCCCATCCCGTCCCCGCACCCGGAAGGCAAAATGTTTGCCCTCATCGGGCCCAAACCAATCCTCGGTCTCGCCAGTTTCGCGCTTCCAGTCCCGCCAGCCGCCTTTGGGCAGTTGCCGCAACTGGACATCATACGAGTCAATGCCGCTGACATCGTCCTCGCCGCCCCACTGGATCAGGTAGCCATTGCCCTGGCGAATGATATTGGTAATGATCGCATCGGGCGCGCCGTTATCGGTGACGGGCAGCCAGGCAATTGCGTCAAAGTGAACCGCCATGCCCACCGCCGGCCCCAGGTTGCTAAGTTCGATCCGGCCACCGCTCCGTTCAAAGCGATAGGTTCCCAGCGCAGCCCAACTCCCCGCCTGGGCCGCCTGATCGAGCGACCGATCGACCGTACCGCCCGCGTGGGTAATCTGGTAGCGCGCATCGTCGGTCGTCTGTTCGCCACCACATGGCGGGATGTAGACCTGCACCTCGTAGAAGCCCGCCCGGGTTAGCTCCGGTGTCCAGGTCGCACTGTGGGCATTCTGCGCCGGGTCGGTTGTTGCTGCCACCCAGTCGTGGCTGCCATTCAGCCCGCAGTTGGCAGTTTCCCACGCATCACCATCGGCGTCATAGCCGGATGCGCCATTGTCCACCGCCGTTGCCCCGGACGGAACGCGCGGGTTATCAACTGGACCGGGGGCCGGGTCTGTATCCGGCGCGGGAGCCGGGTTCGCCGGTTGATCGGGGACCGGGACAGGCTCGGACGGAATTGCCCCACCAGGACCGGGATCTTCACCCAGCCAGAGAAAGGTAACATCCACCCAGTCATTGCTGGTCATGCCCAGATCATCCCAGAAGGTGCCGTCGGCAATGTCAATACCGTTGGGGGCTTGAATGCGGCGACCAAACTCATCCAGACCTCCATTGTAACCATCCAGGTAGGCCGCCTGCGCCATCGGCACCCCCACCGGCAGATCGCGGTAGTTGTCGCGGTTGGGCGACCAGTAGTTGTCATTGGTGTTCCAGGGACCAACATCCCAGACCGGCACAACCGTTGTGCGCCCGTTGTAGGTCAGCCGTACCTGGTACTCATAGCCCTGATAGGAACTGAGGTTGCGCCAGGAGGGCAGCGCAACAAAGCGGTCACGCGGCTGAATGATATGGCCGTTGGCCGTCTGCCGGCCCACCAGTCCCTCACGCGTCGCAAAGATCCGGTAGGTCGGGGCCAGGCTACGAGTTTCGTGGGAGGGGGGGGCGGCCTGCACTGGAATGACGGCAAGCACGATCAGCAGCAGGACAGCCGGCAGACGAAAGCGTTTGCAGAAAAGCAATGGTTGTCTACTCCTTCTGTGTCAAAATTCCCGTCGCGGCGGGATGGGGCCGCAATGCCGGGCTGCGGCAGGAATAGGGACACCGTTGGGATAGTATAATCTTACCGATAAATCATACGACGTACGCGGGACAGTCAATTCCAGCCTGATGACAGACCAGAACGCTGGATTCGCCTGCGGCAGCATGGTCCTTTTTCATCCTGCCGGCGGCGATATCCTTCTCCAAACAAGTGACTGTGTAATCCTTGTAAATCAACAGGTACGTCACACCTGATTTTACAACAAAAAGACCTGACAGTTCCAGGTGCGAGCTACTCCACCGTGAGATTATCCAGCGATGGAATTGCCGCAATCCAGATCGGCCCGGCATTAAACCGAACCTCATCACCATTCAGATCATAGAAGCGGAGCGGCGCGGCGGCGGCCGGCTTGCTCCAGCGGATCTCCTGCTCGATCCCATCAATAAACAGCCGGGCCGGGCCTTCGCCGATTACCCGTTGTTCGATCCGTCCCTTGTCATCACCGGGAATGGGCTGTTCCGGAACCTCCATCACCACCACATTCTTCGTCCAGGTCTGCGCGCCGGTACGCTCATCAATATGCGGTTCATCCCGGCGCATGCGGTGATAGCCATTACTCTCCGGGTGGTAAACCCACCCCGCCGGGTCATCGGCAAAAATAAAGTAGTAGCTCAGACGCCGGCTTTCCGAGCGCTCTGCGGCCGGCCGATCAGGTTTGAAGAGAAATCCATGCGCGGCGGGATCAACATCGTCCACGTCCTTGTCTTGGACAAACTGCTGGAGATCGGCACTGGTCGTGTAGAGGTTGTGCGGCGCGTCACGCGCCTCGCTGCGATAAAAATAGGCGCTAGATTCATTTCGCAGCGCATCCATGTTGACAATCTCGGTGGCACTCTCTGCCAGCACCAGACTATCGGGCGAGCCGCCGGCATGCACAAAGACCGCGTTTAAGCCCATGGCCCACTGGACAAAGTAGAGCCGCGCGCTGCGGACAGCCCCGATCCTGGAGGCATCGGGCGAGATTCCCGGCGCAAAGACGGCCATGTAGCGGGTAATGCCATACTCGGTCAGCGCCTCGAACACCAGCACCGCCGCATCCATGCCGGTCTGCGGGTATGCAGGGGCACTGTTGTCAAGCATCACGGCTATCAGGCGCTGCGGGGCAAGCCCGCGGGTCAGGGCCAGGTCGCCGGTAATCGGTTCAGGTGTGGGCGTTAGCGTTGGGGGAACAGGCGTCGGGCTGGAGGTGACCGTTGGCGTCGTAGTTGGCGCAGATGTGGCAGTTGCGTCTATAATAGTCGGCGACACGGTGGGCGCGAGCGCCTGTTGTGCCGCCCGATCCGCCCGCGCACTGGTGCAGGCAGTCAGGACAATAGCGATACAGAGCAGTACAAGCAGCCGGTGTAGCACAGGCATCGTGGCTTCTCCCTCAGGCAAGCGTTTAACATAAAACGGCGGGTATTCTACCACAACTTCCAGCACAACTCGAACGGGGAGTTGCCGGGAATGCGCCGGGTAGGGTTGCGTTACCAGATACAGTAGCGTATTAACGTGCCCTGTACCATGCCTGAAGTCTCGCCGCTGATTGTAGCATATTCAGCCGTGCAGAGCGAACCGATCTGCCGGGTATGACCCGTTTGTCACAGGTTTGTAACACTTCCGGTTTACGTCAGGTCGCATACACAGATTACAGGAGTTGTGCGGTGGACGTTCAAACCGCACGTCTGACCATATGGAAGCTCGACGCACCTGCGACAGCATGGTTCTGTTTCTGTCCTGTTGGAAAAGTTGTGCTCGGAGAGCACAACTTTTCCAACAGGACTTACGCGGTGGGCTTGCAAACCGGACGTTTGATTGAAATGAATGGCCCGATTCGCCTGCGCCGGCATGGTACGCTATTATCTTTTTCACGAAATTCTTGCACGTTGTGCAAGAATTTCGTGAAAAAGATGGTCTGTTCCGCCCTGCCGGAGGCGAAATGCATCGCCAGGTGGAGAACTACGTAAGTCCTGTCCAAAAAGAATGTCCGGTTCCACTCTGCCGGAGGCGAAATATATCTCTTCACGGAGTGACTGCGTAACGCAGGCAGGTTACTATTGATGCTTGGCAACGACACAACGAATATCCGCCTGTTATCACGCCCCTGAAAACATGGTCTAAGGCACAAAAACTATGAACACATTTAGCGCGTTGTTGAACTGGTACAACCTCCCCTTCCTGTCCGCGCTGTGCGGCTGCGTCGGGCTGGCGCTGCTGCAACTGCTGGGCGGGTTTGGCGAACAGGACGCCGATGCCGATGCGGATGTTGATATGGAGGTTGACCTCAATGCCGATATGGATGCTGATGTCGCCGGAGCCGAGGGTGGGAGCGCTCAAGGTCCACTCGCCGCCGTCGGCGTTGGCCGGATACCGCTCTCGCTGGTGTTGCTGGCTTTTCTGCTCAGTTTTGGCGCGGTGGGGCTGATTGGCAACACGCTGGTGAGCAGCAGTTTCGGCACCTATCCCACCTGGGCGTTTATCCCGATGTTGATCATTACCACGATCCTGGGACTGCTGCTGACCGGGCGGATCAGTGGCATGATCGCCGCCATCGCCCCGAACACCAGTACCGCCATCGGATTTGAGCAACTGGTCGGGCGCACCGGCATCGTGGTGAGTCACAGCCTCAGCCAGACCTATGGACGGGTGCAGGTACGCGACAGCCATGGGTCGCTGCATACCGTCTATGCGGTGCTGGCGGAAGGCGAGCCCCTGCCCGACCAGACCGAAGTCGCCCTGGTTGCCTACGATGCGGCCCAGCGGCGCTTTATCGTTAAGGTCTTTCAATAGACGCAAAACTTACAGGGTGGCCGTTCAAATCAGACATGTAACCCGGTGGATGGCTGATTGCGCCTGCGGCAGTATGGTACTTTTATTGCTTTGTCACGAACATGGTGCTCTGCGAACAATATGTTCGTAACAGAGCAAGTCCCATTTCACACTGCCAGGGAGAAAAACCCACCTTTTATGGAGAACTATGTAACTCCTAACATACAGGAGTTACGCGGTGGGCATTCAAATCAGACACATACGCTCACAACAGCCGTCTTCGCCTGCGGCAGCATGGTACTTTTTTTCTTTTTCACAAAATTTTTTGCACTATGTGCAAAAATTTTGTGAAAAAGAAAGGAATCTTCCGCCCTGCCGGAGGCGGAATCTGCCGTCGGGTCAACGACCGCGTAACTCCTGTAACATATAGATTATAGATTTTGACGAGTCTGGAGGTGCGCATGCAGAAACGGTATGACGGTCGGGTAAGAATGACGGCGCTGTCCGGTTAACACAGCAGCAGGTAATCGCTCCCATCTTCAAAGGAGAACAGACTCATGGAAGTTCTACAACAGATCGGTCCGGTTATTGGTGTTATCATCGTTGCGGTTCTACTCGTATTCTTCACCATTGTTGCACTCATCTCACGCTTTTATGTCAAAGCCCCGGCCGACCGTGCCTTTGTCAAGACCGGGCAGGGTAAAACCCGAGTCGTGCTCAATGGCGGTGGCTGGGTCTTTCCCGCCCTGCATGAGATCACCTGGGTCGATCTGCGCACGATGGATATTGACATTGAGCGTACCGAGGACAACGCGCTGCTGACGATTGATCCCCAGTATGCCGATATTCGCGCGATTTTCTACATCAAAGTCAACCCGATTGCCGAGGATATCGAGCGGGCGGCGCGCACCGTCGGCGGCGACGAGGTGAACACCGACAGTGTCAAGCGCCTGGTTGAGAGCAAACTGGAGGGCGCGCTGCGCGACGTGGCCGCCACCTTTACACTTATGTCGCTGCACCAGGAGCGCGAGAAATTTGTCGAGCGGGTGCAGAACCTGGTGCGCGCGGATCTCTCCGAGAATGGGCTGGTGCTGGAGTCGGTTTCGATTACCGCGCTCAAGAGTGCGCGGCAGGGCAGCTTTGGCATAGATGATGTCTTTGGCGCACAGGTGGCCCGCGCCAATGCCGAGGTGATCCAGCGGGCGCTGAAGGAGCGCAACGAGATTGACCAGACCACCCAGACCGAGATTGCCCGCCGCAACTCGCAGGCCGAGCAGGAGCGCAACGAGATTGACCAGAAGAGGAGCCTGGAGATTACCCGCCGCAATGCCGGCACCCGCCAGGAAGAAAACGATATTGAACGTAGCGCTGAACTGGAGATTGCCGGCCGCGATGCTCAGGCCCAGGAGGAAAAGTTGAGCCTGGATCGCAACGTGGCGCTGGCGCAGGCCACCCAGCAGCGCGAGATCGCCATCCGGCAGGCCGAGGAGCAGAGCGCCTCGAACCAGGCATCCTATGAGCAGGAGCAGGCGGCCGAGCTGGCGCGCGTGATCAAGGAGCGGGCAATCGCCGAGGCGGAAAAGCAGAAAGAGCAGGCGATTCAACTGGCGGAAGAACGCCGCCGCCAGGCGATTGAACTGGCCCAGCAGGAGCGTGAACGCGAAGTGCAGCGCAGCACCGTGCTACGACAGCAGGCGGTCGAGGTGGCCGACCAGGAGCGGCAGGTGGCGCTGGCGCAGGAGCAGGCCAAGCGCGAACAGGCCGACCGCGAGCGGCTCCTCATTCTAGCGCAGCGCGAAGAGGCCGAGCAGCAGGTTTTCACTGTCCAGGAGAAGGCTGCCGCCGAGCGTGACTCGCAGATCCAGATTATCAATGCCCGGCGCGATGCCGAGCGCGAGATGATCAACCGCCGCAACGAGGTGGAGATCCAGGCGTATCGGCGGATCAAGGAGGCCGAAGCGGAAGCCGAGGCGCTAAATGAGAAGGCCGATGCCGAAGCCACCGCTGCGATCAAGATGGCCGAAGCAAGCCGCACCGAAGCACAGGCGGCCGCCGATGCCGAGAAGCTGCGCGCCGAAGCCGCCCAGGTGACAGCCGCCGCCCAGGGTCTGGCCGATGCCGATGTTATCCGCGCCCGGGCCGCCGCCGATCGGGACGAAGCCGAGGCCAAACGCGCGCTGGGTCTGGCCGAGGCGGAAGCGACCCGCGCCAGAGCGCTGGCCGAGGCCGAGGGGCAACGGGCCATGGCTGACGCGCTGGCCGCGCACGAGGGCGTGGCCCAGCGGCTGGAGATCGAGAAGCTGCGGCTCTCGACCCAGACCGAGATTGGCGTGGCGCAGGCGCAGGCGATGGGTCAGGCGCTGGCCGCGATGGACTTCAAGCTCTACGGCACGCCCGATACGGCCCAGCAGATTCTGCGGATGATGAGCCTGACCGACGGTATCGGCAACCTGTTCCAGTCAGCCCCCGCGCCGGTCAAAGATCTGGGAGAGCGCCTGCTGGACCGGGTGCTGCCCGGCAATGGCAACGGCGCATCCCAGGACAATGAGCCGGCGCAAACGCCCACCCCGGCGACAGCCGGCGTTGATCTGACGACGGTACAACCGCTGATTGACGAGGGCAGTGTCATCCTCGCCAGCCTGCTCAACGCTCAGGAGCGCAAGGAGTTGACCCCCTACGCGCCGGGATCGAACGCGCGCTGACGCCGGCCGACGCGGAGCAGCAAGCCATTCTGCAGAAGATCCTTGATCTGCCGGCATACGCCCCCGATATCGCCGGCCAGACCGTCGAGCAAGTCCTGCGATCGGGTAGTGCGTGAATCTGGACCATGCACCGCAACGGCGCAGAGACCGCCGAGCGATCCATGATATGGTTGTCATCTCTGCAGGCATCGGCTGCCGTCGGAAGCGCACAAGCCCCTGGAGCAATGTTGTTCCAGGGGCCTGTGCATCACATCTGTAGCTGTTTTCACCCTGCCGCGATCACTCCGCCCACAACGTCAACTGCGACACCTGCCGGCCCGCCAGTTCCGGCAGCGCGGCCGGCGGGAGCGTGGCATTGCCCAGTTCGCGCGGTTCTATCTTATGTAAACCACCGCCGTAGACCCGGCCCGCACCAATTAACGCCTCCAGCGGGATCTGATTGAGCAATTGCCAGATCGTGCGCAGCAGATCAGGTTGGGCCTGGAGCGCCTGCGCCAACAACGGTTGGGGATAGAGCAGCAGATACACATTCGGCGCGGTGGCCTGTGAGTGGTTCAGTAGAAAGCGAAACGGGCGACCGCTGCCTTTACGTCCCATGTAAGTGCAGAGCAGCGGAGCCGGCGGACGCGCATCCTGCGCATACCAGGGTATGCGATGCCGGCAGAGATACCGTCCACTTACGCCAGTCTGCACGCCTGACTGCAAATAGCGCCATAGTGCCGGATACTCCGCCCTCACCCGCTCCTCCGGCAGATCGCACCGCAGCAGGAACAGTTGACGCTCCAAAACAGGCTCACCGGCGCTATTTGCCGCGATCTCATCCTGGGGAACATAGCGCGGACTGGGCAGAATTGGCATCAGAAATTGCGACGGCAGGGCATGCCTGGCAATCTGTGCGGGTGTAAGCACAAAAAAGTGGTTCGCCCCGGTTGCCACCCCCCGCTGGATGCGAAACAGATCAGACAGCCGTAGCTCCGCGGTGGTGGGTTGAGGCAGGGCATAGGTGTGCGGCAACCCGGTCCACTTCGCCGTCGCACGCAGGTGATCCGCCGGAATATGCGCCGATACTGCGGGATGCGCCGGCGTTCCTCCATAGGTAAACGCAACGGTATGATCCGGCGGGGGTGGTGCGTTGCGGAACCAGACCAGCGCGGACGAAACCAGCGCATCGGCAAACTGCCCATCTTCGGGAGCATAGCGATGGATACGCTCAAGCGTTACCTGACCGAGCAGATACTTCTTGATCAGTTCACCATAGTTGACATCCATAAACTCGCTGGGAATCAGCCACCCCGCCAGACCATCGGGGGCCATCCAGGTGTGAGCAATGCAGAGAAAGTAGCAGTAGAGACCCGCCAGACCATTCAGGCGGAGGCCGGTTGCCTGTGCCGCCGCACGTTGTAACCGCTGCTTCACCTCACCCGGCAGATGGTGGTGACGCACATAGGGCGGGTTGCAGATCAGCAGATTCGCGCGCTGCCCGGCGATTGCCGGTGGTGTAGCCTGCGTAAAATCGGTGATATGCAGGTGTAGCGGGGTCGTATCCCAGAGTTTACCCGCCGGTTCGCCATAATGCGGGTCGATCTCGTACCCGGTTGCGGCGGCAATCCGATCCGGCGGAAATGCGCGCAGCAGCGCGGTAAAAAAAGCCCCGGTGCCGAAGGCCGGGTCAAGCAGCCGAACAGGCTGATCGGCGGGGAGCAACGACCGGGCATAGGCCAGAATATCCGCTGCCAGCGCAGGCGGCGTGGCAAACTGTCCCAGGCGATTGCGCTCCGCCTGGGTCCGGGCAGCATCGAGGGAACGCTGCAGATGCAGACGGGTATGTTCGAGTTGGTCAAGCTGATCACTTGATACTCACCGTTCGCTTATTTTTTTGGGCACTAAATGGAAATTCTACCCCACTTGAGGCTGAAAAACTGACAAAATTTGGGGCGTTTTCCCCACTTTGGCATACACGGTTTCGTGATGTGTAAAACATTT
>DAOTUI010000294.1:0-41717 GCA_034437035.1 Chloroflexaceae bacterium | reverse complement strand
ATACGACTCCTGCTGATGTCAATGCTGCTCAGAATATCTCCTACCGGGCTGCGGTCAACCAGCCTATGGTGTCCAGCCTTCAGGCTGAGGCACAAGCCCAGGTGCTTCTAGCCCTGGGTAGTTGACTGAAGGAGACGCGCATGGTAGCAACGATCAAAACCCGGGTTATCCCCTTTCTGCAAAACCTGGGGCGCGCGTGGCAGCAGGATCATGTGGCGGTGCTGGCGACATCATTGTCCTACTATGCGCTCTTCTCGCTCTTTCCGCTGCTGCTGATCATCTTTAGCCTGGTCGGGCTGGTTATCGGCAGTGAAAACTCGCTGGTGCGGCAGTCGCTGCAGGTGGTCGGGGCCGACGATCTCTCCGGACAACTGCCGGCGGAGGGGCAGGCCGAGGAGCAGATCGTTACGCTGATCCGCGACTCGCTCTCCCCGGCGGCGGCAGATCAAATCCAGAGCACGCTGGAGCAACTGAACCGGCAGGGCCGGGGGGCCGGGCTGATTGGCTTTGCCACGCTGCTGCTGTCGGCCAGCGGTGTGTTTGCCGCGCTGGACCGGGCGTTCCAGGTGATCTGGAAGACGCAGGAGCAGCAGCAGGAGGGCGGCGGCATTCTGGGCACGGCGCGCAAGCTGGTTTTGAAGAAACTGCTGGCGTTTGGGCTGGTGTTAAGCTGTGCCCTGCTCTTGCTGATCTCGATGGTGTCGGGGGTTGCGATCGGGCTGGTGCAGTCGTTTATGCCGGAGGTGCCGGGCAGCGCATTCCTGTGGCGCGGCATTCAGGTGGCGGTCTCGGTGGGGCTGCTGGCCGTGGCGTTTATGCTGCTCTTCAAATATCTGCCGGATACGCCGGTGGCCTGGGGCGATGTCTGGCTGGGCGCGCTACTGACCGCGATCCTGTTTACGGTTTTTGTGAATATCAGCAGTGCCTACATCAGCCGCAGCAACTTCGAGGCCTACGGCGCGATTGGCAGCGTGATGGCGCTGCTGGTCTGGATCTTCCTCAGCAGCCAGGTGCTCTTTCTGGGGGCCGAGTTTACCCAGGTCTATGCAACAATGTTTGGGAGTTATCGGGAAGAATTGGATGGGGAGGAAGGTCCGGAACGGGAAACGCCCGAAACAGTGTGAAATGCGCCCGTCTCTATTCAACCACGAAGAACACGAAGGTTTTCAGGAAGCTGCCCATTTCTTCCAAATCTTCGTGCCCTTCGTGCGCTTCGTGGTTAATTAAGCAACGCCACCGCTTTGATCCTCAGCATAGCTATCTCCCTGCACAGCGGTGTCGGCAGCCTTCTGCCGGGTATTTGCATGAGGCGATTGCTGCGACGGCAACATGGACTGAACGGCGGCAACATCCGCCTGAAATGATTGCGCGGCAGCAATACTGGAGGCAAATGCTTCCGGTGCCAGGGTGCGCCAGAGGTTGAAGCCGCGCTCCTCCAGTGCAGCAACGTCGGCGGCCAGCTTTTCCAGTTGCTGCGTGTAGTCCTCTTCGTCGGCGGGAATTGGCGGCAGCAGCTTCTGATAGCGTTTCTGCAGACGCTGCAACTGCGCCTGTAGCTTCGCCGGCTTCGCGCGCGCCAGGTCCGGCGAACGCGGTCCCCGCCGCTGCGGTCCATCGCCGGTGGCGGGATCGGGCGTGGGCAGTTGGGCAATTGCCTGCTGCACCTGTGTAATGCGCATGGTCACATCCTGCAACCCCAGCGCTACTGCAACGAACGCCTTTGCACAGCGCTCCAGCCGGCCATACTGCTGTTGCATGGCTGCGAGCACCGGCATCACGGCTGCCGGATCATCTGCCAGGTGGGTTCCGGTTGCTGCCGGCATGGCATGTTCAGTGTCGAGCCGGACCAGCCAGGCTTCCAGGGCAGCTACCTGTGGTGGGTCCAGACGCGCGCGGGCCTGCGCAATGCGCGCGCGGGCCTGCTCAACGGTGCGCTGCATGGCACGCCGCCGCCACTCGAGCATGCGGCGTTCGCGCTGCCGGGCCTGGGCCTTGCCGGGGGGCGAGTGGTTCCAAAGCCACTCCAGCCAGGCATCCAATTGCTTAAGCATACGACCTCCGGAAACCGACGAAAATTAAGATAATTTCGATCTACACCCGCACCCGGCACCCACATGCCAGATCCAGCGTAATCGGGGTAGCGTACTGAACACGCGGCTGATTCGGGCGGTAGTGGTAAACGATGCTATGCTCCGGGTCAACAACCAGCACATCGCGGACACCGCAGGCAACGTAAAACGGCGCACCATCATCGCTCAGATCCTTCTCCTCATACCCCACGCTCAAAATCTCAATCACGGCTGCCGGGAGCAGTTCCAGTGCCTCGTCCGTGTCGGGCGGTTCAGCACAAAAAATGGCGATGTCCGGGCGCTTGAGGGAGCGATCCGGGTCGGGGAAGCGGATCAGCAGGTCGGCCAGGTCATAACAGTCGCTGCCGCTCTCGCCCGGAATGGGCTGAATGCTGCGCTCGATGCGCCGCACGGTCTTCTGGTGGCGGCTCGCCGGGGAAGCCTCCCATTTCTGCCGCCCACGCACATACTCCAGCCGCACCGGCACACCGGCGGCATCGGTCTGCATAATCAGTTCCGCAATGTCGAGGGTTTGTGTCATGAAGGACCTTGTGAAGAGAACAGCGAACAAACAGAGAATAATTTTCCGACTGAATTATCCAGGCAGATACGTGGTCTGTAAAACCATCTCACTATCTTCACGTAAAGCATACACGTATGCATCAGCATTTACATCATCAAAGTGAGGGGCTACGGACGTTCCCAACTCACGAATGGCCGCAGTAATTGAAGTGTCTTCGTAGGGAAGAACTTCGTCAATCTCAAACTCATCGATTGCGAGAGTATCAACATCGCAGCGCGCCCGGCCCTTAACCCCGACTACTTCCGTATACAGGCGTTCAGCCGGCATCTTTATCTGATTGTATGTACCTTTGCAAATGACACGCTGCCCGTGAAGAGTATCCAGATGCGCATTGGGACTCTTACCCCCGGCATTCACAACATAGCCATAGATCGTCGTCTCCACATAGAGGCGGGGGGCAATTGGAACGACAAGCTCCTGATCAATCGTCACCAGCACAGCATCCCGTCGGGTGGTACGGAGTTGGGTAACACAGCGATGCTTGCGAGTAAATGTTGCAATCTTGCGTAAGGCATCGCGTGCGTCAGGCGGAAGTGTATCAAATATTCGCTGTTGAATTACAACAGCAATTCGCTCAAACTCAGGAATAACGATTTGCGGAAGCCATGGGGTAAATTGCAGTCCCAGACTTTTGTTTTGTACCTCAGTCAAACCGATGATAATATCATCCCGGGTTAACTCCGGATGTTCGCGCAAAACGCCGGCAACAATCAGTGTTTCTGCGGCTTCAAGCAGACCTGCCAGATCGCTTGCACGTACGTTGTGCGGCACAATATCACCGCCCACACAGCGAATTTCGATACGTTCACTCTGTGCCTGGTTTACCACAACGCACCTCCCCCCCACCATAGTTTAGCGACACTTCCAGCATAGCATAGCATAGCATAGCATAGCATAGCATAGCATACCCGCCGGTCAACAACGAGCTTGAGATAATTATATACTGTTTTGGAACTGCAGAAAAAACGGCATACAGGCCTATGGACCAGCACCTGGTCCCAAAAACCACGCGCACCACTCTCTGCTCTCTACTCTCTACTCTCTGCTCTCCGCCCTCCGCTCAGTTCCCCTACTTGCGCCGCCAGAATGCACCGGCTTTGTCGAAGAAGTTCCCGCCGCGCTTCCCATCCCCACCACCGCCGCAATCGTTCAGGATCTGGGTCAAAAGCTGATAGCCGCGCGGGTCAGCCTGCTTATCGAGCATATCGCGGGCAGCGGTGACGTAAAGCACGGCCTGACCACCAAAGCTCATCACACCCGTGATCGCTACGCGCGTCACCTGCTCTTCAGGATCGCATACGGCGGCAACCAGGGCCGGCAGCGCCTGCTCATCGTGGAACCGGTTGAGCGCCTCAACCGCACCGGCACGCACGCTGACCGCGCTATCCTTCAGCAGTTCGATCAGCGGCTCAACCGCGCGCGGATCGCGCAGTTCACCCAGCCCCGACACGGCCAGTTCGCGCACACGCTGGTCCGGGTCGTGCAACGCCTGCAGCAGGGCATCGCCGGCCGTGGGCTCTCTGAGTTGCGCAATCGCCTGGGTTGCGCGGTAACGCACACCCGAAACCGGATCTCGCATCCAGGCGATCAGATCAGGCAGCCGCGCGCGTGGCGCGATTTCGCCCAGCGCAGCAACGGTAAACTCGCGCATGCGTTCATCGCCCTTCTCCATAGCAAGACGCAGGAGCGGTACCACCGGCTCGCCAATCAGTGCCAGCGCCTGCACCGCGCCCATGCTAACCTGGGAGTTATTGCTACCCAGCGCGACGATCAACCGCCGGACCACCTGCTGATTCTGGCGGCCCTGTTCCGCCAGGCGCGCGCCGGCGGCTTCACGTACACCAGCACCATCGGAGCCGAGCACGTTAATCAACTCGGTTGTATCCAGCGTCTCTACCGAAATCGGTGGACTGGCCGGCGGGTCTGCCGGGTTGATCCGCCGGATACCCGATGGTGCCGACGGCGGCGCTGCGAGCGGCGGATTTTCGCCGGGCATGCCGTAGTGAAAGGTTACGCTCACCGGGCTGGTAAACACCCCCCGCTCATGCAGTTCCCTGCCGACACCCTGGAGATGCGCCTGCACTCTGGGGAGCAACTTGTCCAACTCGTGGCTGCGGGGCGTCAGATCGGGAATAATCACAATCATCACGTCGCCGCCAAACTGACCACGCTTGTGCATCTTCTGCAAGCCATGGGTAAACACATTCGATAGTACACGCGCAAATTGTTCCAGGTCCGCTCCACCAATCAGGATATGCAGACTCTCCTTGCCGGTTTCGGGATTAGAGACCACAATAACCTGCTGGTAGATCTCCGGTTCCTCCGGCTGATTGGCCTCCGCCACAGCCTGACCCTGCTCCTCCGCGCCCTGGATCATCCCGACAATCTGACCGTTGTTCATCAAAAATGTCAGTGGTGAAATCGGCGCGCTATCCGTTTGAAAAAACTGCGAAGCGGCAATGGCAGCAAAGATCTCAACCCGCTCGCGCGGCGGCTGCGCATCAACCACCAGCAGCAACCCCCGGTAGGGCGCGGACACGGCAAGCAGATTCGTCTTCAAGCGCGCCTGCGCTTCGGCCATAAACTCCCGGTCAAGGATACGCTCGGCGGCCAGAAAGTCATCGCCGCAGATCAACAGCGATAGCTTTTTCCCCGCAGCCTTAATCTTCTCAGTTTGCCAGGCGGCACTCCGGGCGCGCAGGTTGCGTACCGCAGCATGTTCGAGCAACTGCAACTGAGCGGGGTCGCTACCACCCGGCATGCTCTGGTTGGTGACAAACTCGAAGGTATGCGGATGATCATAGCCAAAAGCCACCCACGGCATGTAGGGTGTATCAAGGTCCGGGACAAGCGGACGGCAAAGCGAATGCGCACGACCAACCCAGTCGTTGGCTTTGAGGGCCGGCAAAAGTGGTGACTGATCGGACATTATGACTACTCCTCGGCTCTGGTTGGCAACCACAGTATGCGGCAACGCGTGATCCGCTAACCGGGCGCTGGTCTCGATGTCAGGGTGACGCAATCGGCTTCGCTGACAACAACGGTTGCTCCGGTTGAACTGATCGCCCCTTCCAGCATATGCGCCAGGCATTACGAAAATACTACCGCGATCAACATTTCCCTACTCCGCATGATACCTATGCTGCGATATTATTTCCAGTGTTACGATTGTTTGTGCTACAATAGCGCCCTGAAAACGCCATATGCTGAACACGAATAGTGTCATTCTAAACTATGCCCTGCGCTCTGTCATGAGACGAGCGCAAGGGCAGTGAAGGGACAGCGAAGAAACGCGCGATGAATGTCTCCGATACCCGTTCAACGCCCCATGTTCAGCGCCGGATACCGCCGGCAGTTGCCGGGCGCTGGTCACTGGTTGTGGGGCAACTGCTGTTGGGCCTGGTCATCGGCGCATACCTGGTCTACTTTGCGGCCCACGCCTGGCTGGTGCTGCGCCATCCCTACCCGCTGGACTATGGTGAGGGGCCGCTGCTGGCGCAGGTTGATCTGCTCCGCGCCGGTCTGCCAATCTGGGAACTCTATGCCGACCCGGCCGCGCCGCCCTATGCGGTGGTCAACTACCCGCCGCTCTACCCGCTGCTGGCAGAGGCGTTGAGCCACCTGACCGGCGATATTCTGCCGGCGGGACGTCTGCTGGCGCTGCTGGCGACACTCGGCTGCGTCGGTGCGCTGACCCTGCTAATTGCTCTCCCCGCGCGGCTCTCCGGTGCGCGGCTCTCCGGTACGTGGTTCCTCTTTCCGCTGAGCTTTCTCGCCATTCCAATTGTGCGCGAGTGGGCCGTGTCGATGCGCGTGGATATGCTGGGGGTCTGCCTGGGGTTGTGGGGGCTGCCGGCGTTGCAGTTGGCCGTTGGCGCGAGGCAACCGCGTGGTCGCCGGCTCTGGGCCTTGCTTGCAGCAACCCTCTTCCTGCTCACGCTCTACACCAAACCCTCGTTGATCGCCGCGCCGGCCGCCGGGCTGGCCTGGCTGACGCTGCTCCTGCTGCAACCGGCAGACCGCCGCCCGTACGCCATCCGCTCCACCTTCCTGATTGTGATTGCAGTCCTGAGCATAAGCGGTGCGCTGCTGTTCGGGTTGCTCCACCGGGCCAGTGCCGGCTGGTTTGCCCTGCATGTGGTGGAGGCGAATGCCAATGCTTGGGACTTTGACCTGGCACGTCAGTTCTGGACCGATGTGGCGCGGCTCCACTGGCCGCTGGTACTTGCGGCGCTGCTCAGTGTGCTGTTTATCACTTTCTCAAGTACGAAAAACCGGTCTGAATATCCTAACTTTTTTTTACTGCCAATGCTCTACACGCTAGGCGGTATAATCACGGCAAGTGGTGTCGGCAAAGTTGGCGCGTATACCAACTACTTTCTGGAGTTATACGCCGGGTTAATCTGGCTGGTTGGCACGGAGTACCGGCTCCCGGCGACGGGGCAACGCGAAACACATGCTTATGTATCAGTCACGGGGCGCTGGGCATTGCTCATTCTGTTGATGGGGGCACTGGCCTACTATCCGCCAACCTGGAGCCCGACCAGCCTGCACCGCGCCGGACTGCTGGAGCCGAGTCCGCCCCGGATGGCATTTGGGCAGTACAACCTCTGGCATGACACGCAGCGCGCGGCCGAAGTGCTGGCCGCGCTGGAGCGGGTGCATACGGCATTGACGGCCGAAGTCCGCGCGGCGGGGCCGGTTATCTTCACCGACATTCCCGGCGTGGCAGCCCAGGCCGACCGGCTCTCGCGCTACCAGGCATTTGAACAGCGCCAACTGCTGGATCAGGGCTACCTGGAGCAGCGGCAACTCCTGCTTGAACTGGCAAACGGCGAGATTCCGCTTGCCGTGATCGACTTTCTGGGTAACTGGCTGACGCCGGAGATGGTTGAACTGCTGCAGCGGCGCTATGCGCAGGATGGCGCGCTTGGTACTTTTGATCGCTACCGGCCGGTGGCCCCCGGTCCACGCACCCTGCTTGACCAGACCTTCGACACAGGACTGCAATTGCGCGGGTATCATCTGGCAGCACCGGCGGGCCGCACCGGGCGGCAGTTTGACGCGGGAGCCCTGCTGGTAGTCACGCTGGAGTGGGAACGGGACACGCATCACGAACCAGCCGCTGACATCGCGGTGCGGTTGCACCTTATTGATCGGACGGGACGCGTTGTCACCGCGACAGAGCGACCGCTGCTCTATGGCGCGCTGCCCCCCGCGCAGTGGCCGGCAGACAGTCCGGTGCAGCATATTCAACCGCTACGTTTACCGCCGGACCTGCCTGGCGGCAGGTATCGACTGGCACTGGCGCTACAACCGGCTGGGCAGGCATCATCGCCATTCCGTGAAATCGGGCGCATCACTGTTCAGGTGCCACAGGGGCGCTACTTCGCCGAAACCGACTATTTTGTGCCCGCGCCGCTGTTGCGCGCATGGGAGGCAATCGGCGGCCTTGAGCGGGCCGGCTACCCGCTGACTCCGGCAGTCCCGTTCGACTGGGGCACGCTGCAATGCTTTGAACGGACCTGTCTGGAGTGGCGCGATGGTCGGGTAGCGCAACGCGCGCTGGGGACCGAGCACTACCTGGCCGAGACGCTACGCAGCGCTACCTGTGGCACCCTGCCACCAGCAACCAGCGCTTCTTCGCCTCCCGCTGTCTGTCCCGCATTTGCCGAGGCGTGGACCGACTATGGCGGCATGGTGACGCTGGGACCGGCATTGAGTGGCGAATTGCTGCACGACGAGAATATCGTGCAGTGGACGCGCTACGCCCGCCTGGAGCGCCTACCGGAGAGTGATCAGGTTCACCTGGGACGGCTCGGCGACGACACACTACGGTTGCCGCCGGGGATGCGTTATCGCTGGCCCTGAGGTGCTTGCAGCGTGTGGGCATACATCTTGTATACTTTCCAAAACCATGGAAAATCAGGTCATTGAAGGAGAACACAGTGCCGAGTTGGAACGATCTGGGCAATGCCTGGAAAACCCTACGGGAAATTAATGTCGATGAGATCCGCCGGGAGAGTGAGCAGTCGCTCTCCATCGCCTGCATTGGCAGTCCAGTGCTACTCGAAGTTGTCACCGAGTTGCTGCACTGCAACGCCGCGGCACGCTACCAGCCGGTCTCGGTCGATCCGTTGCATTACTACAACCCGCCCCTTGTCGCGGTACCCGATAATTTCCGCCACAGCGATCTGCTGCTGCTGGTCATCGACGGAAGGCAGCGACTGCCCCGGTCGGAAGTGGAAATGTTCAACCAGCTTGAAGCGGTCACGCTACCGCTACTGGTTGTGGTGCTCTACAGTGACCGCCTGCCCGAACTTGTTTCGGGCGACATGCCGCCGGTTTTGCGCGCCGCGCGTACGGTTGCTCTCGCCGATCCACTTGCCGCCGGCGCTGCAGATATGCTGGCAAGCGCTATCCTCGAAACCATTCCGGGTGAACTGTGCCTCGCCGCTGCACGTCAGTTGCCGGGCCTGCGTTCGACAATGGCACGCGAGCTGATCAACAGCACATCCTTCACCAATGCCACCTACACGCTGGCCGCCGGGTTGCCGCAGCAGATCCCAATCCTCAGTATTCCCTTTGCAACTGCCGATATTCTGGTCCTGACGAAGAACCAGGCGCTGCTGGTCTACAAACTGGCCCTCTGCTACGGTGCGCCGCCCGATTTTCAGGAGCGCATCCGTGAGATTCTACCGGTCATCGGTGGAGGCTATTTCTGGCGGCAGATGGCCCGCAGCCTGGTCGGGATGCTGCCGGTCTGGGGATTGAT
Source organism: Chloroflexaceae bacterium (assembly GCA_034437035.1). Taxonomy (GTDB): domain Bacteria; phylum Chloroflexota; class Chloroflexia; order Chloroflexales; family Chloroflexaceae; genus CAKZQX01. Next base: position 32,290 of record DAOTUI010000294.1, on the reverse strand, counting down.
TCCGCAGATTGCGGTGGGCTATGCGGGCACCTACACCACCGGCATGGTTGCCTGGCGCTGGTACGCCAGTAGCGAACCGCTGTCGCGCGAGCGGATCAGGCAAATTATGCAGGAGGGTACGCAGCTTGGGCAGGAACAGGCGCGCAAACTGCTGGAGCAGGCCCGCGCACAGAGCAGCCAGGCTCCCGGACGGGTACGCGCGCTGCTCACCCGGCGCCGGGGGCTACCCGACGAAAACTCGAAGCGGATGCCGGAGGAGTAACGCCGGCTATGCCGCCGGCGCGATACACTGTGGGTCATCATTGGTTGCCCGGTTGACATGGGTGCTGACCGGGTAGAGCGACATCTCCGCCTCGGGATACGGCTGGAGCAGGGCCGGCAGCGGATCGGGCTGCTGCAACTCCGGATCAAGCCGGCGAACATAGTCGTCCGGTTGCAGGATCACCGACATCCGCGCATGAATCGGGCGCAGCACACCATTCGCCTCGGTGGTCAACAGCGTGCATGAGTCAATCACCGTGCCGTCCGCGCCGCGCCGGCTTTCCCACAACCCGACAAAGGCAAACGGCTGCTCGCGGTGCAGATGAATATAAAACGGCTGCCTCTGACCGTCCACACGCTGCCACTCATAAAACCCGTCGGCCGGTATCAGACAGCGCTGCCGGATGAAGGCAACTCGAAAGGCCGGCTTTTCGACGACGGTTTCAGCACGAGCGTTGATCATTCGCGCGCCGATGGCCGGATCGCCGGCCCAGCCGGGAATCAATCCCCAGCGCATATGCGCAAACGTGCGGCCCGCTTCCTGCTGCCGCACCACCGCAACTTCCTGGGTCGGCGCAATATTGTAACGGGGCGCAAGCACCGGCACATCAGGCAGATGCAACTGCCGGGCCAGCACCGGTCCCGGCGCACGCAAACTAAAGCGACCACACATCAATCCTAATCCTTACCTAAAAAACAACCAGCCTGCCTTCGCATGAAGACAGGCTACCACACTCAACGTCAAACCTGGACTACTCCGGCTTATCCGGCTCCAGACGGGTCGTCTCCCCAGTTGCCGGGGTCTCTTCCTCGCGTTCAATCGTCACACTCTGGCTATCACTTGTCGGAGCAACTGCCCCCGTCTGCTGACGCTCGTTGAAGCTGGCAATCTGTTCCCGCAGAAATGCCACACCGCGCGCCAGCGACTCCTGAAAATCGCGGGAAGCCTGGCTCTCCTGCGCCTGGTTCACCACCTGCTGACCACGCTCGGTCAGGGTCTGCACCCGGGGATTCTCCTTGAACGAACTCAAGCCGGTCTGCATCTGCGAACCGATTTCACGTAACCCGGAAACAAAATCCCGCTGGAGTTTCTTCGCGTTTTCACCCTCGACAACACCCCGAAAAGCCTGTTCAAGTTGCTGGCCCAGTTCACGTAACTCCTTCGATAACTCAGCCTGCTGGAGCGTCTGCGGAGTATCCCGGGTCTGTTCCGACTGCTGTTCATTTTGTTCAGTCATCTCAATAAATCTCCTCTGCTTTGCTTTTCCTGAATGGCAGGACGTACGCGGTCCTCTGCAAGCGAGTGGATCTCGCCTCCGGTTGCCTGGTTTGACCATCCACCGCGTAACTCCTGTGACTGAGACGAGCAAACTACCGGCACTGTTGCGTCTGCAACAGCCCGGCAAATCCGGCTATGGTCCCCGCCGGCGCAGCAGAAACCAGATCCCACCGGCAATTGCCGCAACCCCGGCACCCAGGGCGAGTTTCTGCCGCCAGAGCGGTCGCCGCACAGTTGTCGCCGTATCGCTACTGCCCAGGCGGAAACGCATGCGCAGCAACTCCCACCACAACCAGACCCTGATCCGGGTAAACTCATGCGGTTGTGCCTCTGCGTCGTGTGCAAGGCCAACCTGCACATAGGTTGCCCGCCGCTGAATGGCCCGAACATACAGTTCAATATGGACAAGCGGGCTGTGCGACAGCAGTTCCCCCGGTTGCAACTGATCAGCGCGGAAGAGCGTCAAGCGACACCCGGTATCCCGCAGATCAAGTGCAAACAGCCAGTTGACCAGGCGGCGGAAAAACTGCCCTTTACGCCCGGCATGCTCTAGCCGATGCCCAATAATAACGTCGTAGTGTCCAACAAACGGCATCAGGCGGACCAACTCCCGCACGCGGACCGGACTGAAGATATCCAGGCAGAGCAGATAGTCACCACGGGCCACACTTAACCCATGCACCAGCGCGCGCCCATAGCCGCGCGGGTGGGGATGATGAATAACCATCACCGGCTCACAGGTTGCGGCGAGATAATCCGCGCGCTCGGAGGTGGCATCCTGGCTGCCATCATCAACAATAATGATTTCATAATCGGCAAAATAAGCGGGCAAAATGTCTAAACACTCCCGCACCGTCGCCGCCAGACCCGGCGCATCATTCCGGGCCGGCAGCACAAGCGAGAGCGATGCATCGTGAACAGTCATGGACTCCTCTTCTTGCTGCTCGCCGAGGATTGGCAGACAGTTGATTGCGACCCAGGGCTGGGTAATCTGTTGACCAGTATAGCATATCCCGCGAAAGGATACCATATTGGCCGCCAGACACGCCATCCGGCAATTGCGATGGTTTGGTAGAGTATGGTATAATCCTATATGCTGTATGTTAAAGTGATGGTGCCGGGTTGTGTAATGGCAGCACAGCGGACTTTGAATCCGTTAGTCCAGGTTCGAGTCCTGGCCCGGCAGCTTTATGTCTACATTCAGAGGAACAGACAGAGCGTAGTGGTGGCACAGAGCAACCAACGAGGTCATGGATATTGGTGTGACATGTCTGGTTGCGCACGCCGGCACGAGTGTGCAGTGAAGCCCTGGCTTCGCTGCTTTTTTTTTCCGGCAACGCTCCCAACCACCGCACGGTATCAGATGGTGCGTGTTTCGCCTTCGTCAATAAGCGCTGGTATACAAACAAGACTTACACGGTAAGCATACAAAGTAGCCTTCCTGGTCGGCCGGCGTAGTGATCATGTCTCTCGCAGGTACACCCTGTTTTTGAAACCAGGCCGGCGTAAGTCCTGACAACAGAGTATATAGATGGGGGAGTATGGATGGATGGACGACTGCTTGTCTTCAGTGGGAATGCGAATCGACCCCTGGCGCAGGAGATTACCAGTTGTCTCAGTATCACGCTGGGTCGGGCCATCGTTGGCACGTTCAAGAATGACGAGACGCGGGTAAAACTGGAAGACAATGTACGCGGCTGCGATGTCTTTGTGATCCAGCCAATCTGTACGCCCGTAGACCATAATTTGATGGAACTGCTGTTCATTATCGATGCACTGCGCCGGGCTTCCGCCGCACGAGTCACGTCCGTTATTCCCTACTATGGCTATGCCAAACAGGAGAAGAAGACCTCGGGCCGGGAGCCGATTTCGGCAAAACTGGTGGCAAATTTGATCTGTACCGCCGGGGCGGATCGAGTTTTGACTATCGACCTGCACGCGCCGGCGATCGAAGGCTTCTTTGACATTCCCGTGGACCATCTTCAGGCTGCACCGCTGCTGGCCGACAGTATTCGCGAGCTCAACCTGCCCAACCCGGTTGTGGTTTCGCCGGATGCCGGGGGCGTTGGTCGCGCCAACCGCTTTCGGGAGCGTATCGGTGCGGGGTTGGCGATTATTGCCAAGCAACGACCGGCTCCGGATATTTCGGAAGTAGTTGAGATGGTCGGCGATGTGGAGGGCAAAACGACCATTATTGTCGATGATATGATTTCTACCGGAGGAACCCTGATCGAGGCGGCCCATGCACTGATGGATCGGGGCGCTCGTTCGGTGTATGCCTGTGCCACACACGGAATTTTTGCGGCGGACGCGTTGGAGAGTATTGCACAATCACACCTGGTTGAAACCATTATCACAAATACGATTCCTCTACCAGGCGCACATGATGGCGCGCGCGTAAAGGTTATCAGCGTTGCCGCACTGTTCGCCGAAGCAATTATGCGTATCCACAAGGACTTATCACTGAGTACACTCTTCTCCTGACCACGGGATCAAGCGCCGGGACATTACCGGATGCTGATTCGCGCTTCAGCATGTTTCATCGTTGCTGCCGGTCTCTATTCCGGGCAATGATATGTTGTAGTTTTCAGGAGTAGGGGTTTAGCAGAAAGGATTTTCAGAGGTTGTATGGACCCTGACCCTAGTTTTATCACTATTGGTGTTGGCCTGTGTCTGCTGGTGCTGGCATTCACATCCGCAGTTGATACTGCGTTTACTTCGCTTGGTCGTCATCGTCTCAATGCCTTACTGGCTGAAGGAGTGCCGCAGGCGCGTACGCTTGCCCGCCTGATCGACGACCCATACCGCTTTAAAGCGGTGACAATTCTGCTGCATACCAGCACAACGATTATCGCAACCGCCTTTACCCTCTACCTGACACGCCATCTGGGAGTGGGAGCCCAGGCCGGCTATCTGGCACTACTCTGGTTTGCGATCCTGGTGGTCAGCGAGGCGCTTCCCAAGGCGCTGGCAACCCGCAACCCGAATGCGGTTGTGTTAACCCTCTCCGGCCCGTTTAGTTTTATTACGCAGGTGCTCTGGCCGCTTGTAACGGTGATTAACCTGCTGACACGTCCGCTTGTCCGGCTTATTCGGGGCAAGGATACGCCGCATGCGCCCCTGGTGACCGAAGAGGAACTGCGACTGCTGGTCAACGTCGGCGAAGAAGAGGGGTTGATCGAGCATGATGAACGTGAGATGATCGAGGGCATCTTCTCGTTTGGTGAGACCCTGGCGCGTGAGATTATGGTTCCGCGTGTCGATATTGTTGCGCTTGATGTTGATACATCGCTCAACCAGGCGCTTGAACTGATCATCGACGAGGGACATTCACGTATTCCCGTGTACGAGGAAACGGTTGATAATATCATGGGCATTTTATATGCAAAAGATCTGTTGCCGGCGCTGCGGGACGGCCGCCGTGACACATCCCTCCAGGATCTGGTACGTTCATCGGTGCATTTTGTACCCGAAACGATGAAGGTTGATGTACTGCTCAAGGAGATGCAACTGCGCAAGGTTCACATGGCAATCATCGTTGATGAGTATGGCGGTACATCCGGGTTGGCAACCATTGAGGATTTGATCGAAGAGATCGTTGGTGAGATCCAGGATGAATACGATATTGAAGAGCCTTCGATTCAGATGATTAGCGAGACTGAGTTGCTGGTCGATGCGCGGGTGTCAATCGATGATATTAATGATCTGGCGGATCTACATCTGGAATCAACTGATGCTGACCGGATCGGCGGACTGGTTTATGAGCAGTTAGGGCGCGTGCCCGAGGTTGGTGACCGCGTCGTACTGGACGAGGCAGTGGTGACGGTGTTGTCTGTGCAGGGCGTACGCCCCGAAAAACTCCGCATCACCTTTGACCGACCATCGCCGGAGGAAGAGGAGGAACCGGAACCACAGCACAGCGAGATCCGGGCCCACACCCTGCCGAGCCATAACAAAGACATCAGCCATCCGCTTTTCGCACTACGCCAGTGGATGAGCCGAACAGATGGGAAGGAAGATCGGTGGAGCGACCTGACTACCCGGCACTAATTGCCGCCGCCCGTGCTGCGCGGGAACGCGCGTATGTGCCCTACTCCCAGTTTGCAGTTGGGGCTGCCGTATTAACCGCATCGGGGAAGATTTTCCCCGGCTGTAACATCGAAAATGCGGCCTACCCGGTAACACTCTGTGCCGAGCGTGTGGCGCTCTGCAGCGCCTACGCTGCCGGAGAGCGGGAGATTGTCGCAATCGCGGTCATAACCCCAACCGACGACGTTGCCAGCCCCTGTGGCGCGTGTCGCCAGGTTATGCTTGAACTGGCACCGCGCAGCAGTGTGCTGCTGTTGAACCTGGGGGATGCCCAGCGTCACACCACGCCGCAGGAATTGCTACCCCATGGTTTCGGAGCCGGACAACTGGACGAGGTCGGCAGCAGCAGATAAACCGCAAAGAACAGAGAGAAGTAGAGAACAAAGCGCGTTTAGCGCATTTGGGAAATCAAAAACGGGTCGGCAGTTACTGCCGACCCGTATCTTTGCTTAAAAAGCACCGGAGGATACCCAGAGGAACTCACCTGCCGTTGCTGCCTTCCGGCCCTGGCGGGGTTCAGCGAGTATCTGCCATCCCCCGGTGCGCAACACATTATAGCTAACCTTACCAAAAATTTCAACCCACCAGCCCCCTCCAGCGTTGGAATAGTGTTAGAACTGGGAATAAAGAATCAGGAACCGAGAACCGAGAACCAGGAGTATCTCACGAAGCTTGTGTAGAATTGCCGCTTAGTTCTAGAGTTCGCAGTTCTTGGTTCTTTCCATATATTTATTGTAAGAAGATTCGTAATGATAGTAGGGGATGTGGACGGCGTGGAGAGAGACGCATATCCGGCGTGCGGGTGCGCTGGAATGGGTGGGGACAGGTTGTGGAGCATTGTCCCCACTATACACCGGGCAGGCGGAACGCCGGCGTGTCTTGCTGCGTGTACACATATCGTCCACGCGTTGTGCGCGCGCTTATCCACAATTTCTTACAGTTATCCACATATTGCTGCTGGTTATCCACATTTGTGTAGAGATGAAATGGTGGCTGTTAGCGGGATGAGGTGAGGTGATGAACTGGTAGACTGGGAAGCGGAGCATTGCTGCCATGGCGAAGGGGCGCGACCAGACCAGTCACGCCCCCTTCACCGCCTCTCTGATCAGCAGAGTTACTCTTTGCGACTACCTTCCTCCGGATCATCGAGGTCGAGCTTATTGATAAAGTCTCTGAAGATTGAGAGGTTCTCTTCATTCATCTCCGGTTCCGCGGTTTCGGACTCTTCGGTTGCGAGTGGCTCTTGTGTCGCTTGCTCTTCCTCATCAAAGAAGACGCCGGCCTGATCGAGCACATGGGTTTCAACATAGATGGGAACCTCAATGCGCACCGCAAGCGCGATAGCATCGCTTGGCCGCGCGTCCACCTCGATAGTTTGACCATTTTGCTCGATAACAATGCGGGCAAAGAAGGTGTTATCGTGAATATCATTAACAAAGATATGGCTAACGGTACCACCCATCTCGCCGATCAATGCCTTGAGCAGATCATGGGTCAGCGGGCGTTGGGGCTCATGGCCCTGGATCGCCATTGCTATCGCATCGGCCTCAAATGGACCAATCCATATCGGAAGGTATCGTCTGCTATCGGTCTCGCGCAGCACGACAACCCGGTGCTGCGTAAGCAGACTCACACGAATACTGTCAATTGTTACACGTATCATCGGTCGGCCTTTCGTAAAGCGAGAGGTTGGCTCAAAACATGCCCGGATGACGAGATGACCTGTGCATCTAAAAAAACTCTTACAACATCTTAGCATGCTGGTTAAGGGTACGTCAAGATGTGATGTTGTGGCATTGACAAAAGGGCAAGGTCGTAGTATCTTCGCTCATCTCATCAATATGCTATTGTGGTCGCCATGCTGCGGCCAGAATGATCCATGTGTATCAAGGAAGCATGTGCGTATGCATCATGTTTGACTGCGTCGCGCACCATGGTATTAATCTATGTCAAATAGTGTGAGAAGGCAGCACGTCTCAACGCGTATAGCACCATCCTTACCATCCTCGCAGCAACTTCGTGGTCGCGCCGCCCGTGCCATGCTGCACAAGGTCGCCCTGGATAGCAGTACAACTGATGCTGCGCCGCCCTACGCCGACAATCCGGGTTACCGGGAGAATTTCCGGGAGATTGGAGCCCGGCTTGCCCCCCGTAATCTACGCTATAGTTTGCCTACCCGCTGCTGGCTGCATCTGCTGGTGTGTGTTGTCGTGCTGACAATGATGCTGGGGGAAGTTCATCTGGCATGGTCACACCAGACATGGCGGCCATGGTATGAGCAGCTGCCTGGGGCGGCCCAGATCGGCATGGTTGATCCGGTTGACTCAGTTGTCCCGGCGGCAATTGTGTCGCCTGAGGAGATTACACCCACGTATAATGTTGCAGCCGTCGCGGAACCGGCGGTGACAACGGCGATTATGCCGGCCTGGGCTGCGCCTCAGGCTAATAATGCGCCCGTGTTTCAAGACGTTCATCGGTTGGCGGAGGGTGAGACGCTGGGTGAACTGGTTGCGCAGTATGACGTGTCACTGTCTGCGCTGATCTGGGCCAACGGCCTGCAAACCGGGGATGTGCCGGCGGTGGGGCAGGAGTTACGCATTCCGCGTATCTCGGGCGTGCCCTATGTCTTGCAGGAAGGTGATACCCTGGAGGGAGTTGCGGCCGGCTTTGGCGTTGCACCGGAGGCGATCTGGTTTTTTGAACCGAATATGCTCCATCCGGATCAGCCGGTGCCGGTCGGTCAGGAGATTTTTATTCCAGGTGGGACGCCCCCCCTGCCGGAGGCGCTGCTGGCACGCTACGGCGGTGAAGCAGGGCTGGCGGCGCTGGCGGCGCAACCGGCCGGGATTATGCGGGAGAATCGCACGAATATGCGTGCGGGGCCCGGGGTTGAGTATGATCGCGTTGCGCAGTTGCAGGCGGGTCGGCGGGCCGCGCTGCTGGCGCGCCATGCGCAGTGGCTGAAGATCGATGTGGCCGGTACGTCCGGTTGGGTGCGTGCCGATCTGCTGGAGTTGCCTGAGGGCGTGATCGACCGGTTGCCGGAGACGAATGACTTTCCGCCACCGCCGCCGCGCTGGGTCTGGCCGACCTATGGCTCGGTGTCATCATATTTTGGCCCACGCTGGGGTTCCTTCCACTATGGTTTGGATGTGGCAAATCGAGCCTGGACGCCGATTGTTGCCGCGCGTTCCGGGCGGGTGTTTGAGGCCGGTTGGTGTCGGGGGTATGGCTACTGCGTCAAGATTGATCATGGCGGTGGTGTCCAGACGGTCTATGGACATCTGGTTGATCAGCCGGTGGTGGCGGTCGGGGTGACGGTGACAGCCGGTCAGTTGATCGGGCATATGGGGAGCACCTATGATGCCGGCGGTGGGGGCTACTCGACGGGCAACCATCTGCACTTTGAGATCAAGCTCAATGGTCGGGCGGTTGACCCGCTCAAGTTTCTTCCGTGATCCGTCTTCGCCGGCCATCAGGAGAATGTTCAGCGCTCCTATTGACACGGGATGTTACGATAGAGAGATACAGGCGGTTTGTTGCGGTGGTATTCTGTCGCTTTATCAGTTGCGTCCGGCGATCCCGTCGTCAGGATGGTTGCTGGTGTCAGGCAGGCCCTGTGTTACAATTGATCCTGTGTGCGGCTTCGCGTATGAACCGGGAAGGTGCGGGTCGCACCCGGCATTCCAGTAATCCAGTGTCAAGGAAGCTGTATGAGTCTGAATAACGATCAGGGTAATGGATCAGGTGTGCCCATCTCCGGTGATGACGTTGCCGCGCAGATCATCCGCGAAATCGACGTTACGGCGATCCGGCCGAACCGGAGCCAGCCCCGGGATCATTTTGATGAGCAGGCGCTGGCCGAGTTAGTGGCGTCAGTCCAGGAGCATGGCCTGCTCCAACCGTTGATCGTCACTGAACACCCGCAGGGAGGCTATGAGTTAGTCGCCGGTGAGCGGCGCTGGCGTGCGGCACAGTGGGCGGGTCTGGCGCGCGTGCCGGCGCTGGTCAAAGATGTGACGCCCCAGCAACTGCTCGAGCTGGCGCTGGTTGAGAATGTGCAACGGGCTGACCTGAATCCGTTGGAGGAGGGGCGCGCCTATCAGACACTCAAGGATGAGTTTGGACTGAAGGACGAAGAGATTGCTCGGCGTGTCGGCAAGAGTCGGGTCACGGTGGTGAATGCGCGCCGCCTGATGCGGCTGATCCCGGCAGCCCAACAGAGCCTGATCGCCGGCACTATCACCGCCGGGCATGGGCGGGCATTGTTGCGGCTGGAGCAACCAGAACAGCAGACGGCGGCGCTGGCGCTCGTGTTGCGCGCTGACCTGAGCGTGCGCGAGATTGAGCGGGTAACGGAGTTTGTTCTGGATCCACGGCCGGCACCGGCGGTACAGGCGGCGCTCCTGAGCGGTAGCATCACTACTGGTCATGTCCAGGCTCTGCTCTGCCTGGAGGATATAGCGCTCCAGGCAACGCTCCTGGATATGGTGGTGACACATGGGATGGCTGTCCGCGAAACGGAGCGTCTGTGTACCCTGGTTGCTACCGGGACGCCGGTGACGCATGCCAGTGAGCAGCTTAACGGGCATCTGGCGGGTAACTCCCGAATACCGGATCAGCCGGATCAAGCTTTTCCACAACGCAACCGGGAATTGTCCGGATCAGCCGGATCAGCCGGATCACTATCCGCGCAACGCATGCCCCCTCCCGAAGATACGGCTGTCCAACGTATGTTTGAGGAGGTTCTGGGTACGCCGGTGCAGCTTACCCGGACTGGTACAGCAATCAAGCTGACGATTATGCTCTACAGTGAGGAGCAGATGCAGGGGTTGTATGATCTGATGGCGAGTGCGGTTTAACGGGCAATGCCGGCGAAGTGTAAAACGTGAAACAGCTCTCCTTGCCTGGCTGCCGGGTGTGCTCTGAAGTGTAAAACGTGAAACACCGGCAGCATTTTCGATACTGGGTAGACGCGATGGCATTGATTGTTGCGTTCGGTAATCCGGTCTACGACGAGATAATCACTCCCTCTGTCGCAACCGCTGGGCGGGTGCTCTCAGGTTGCTCAACAAATGGATGTCTGGCGCTGACCCGACTGGGGCATCGTGCGGCACTAGTGGGTAACGTCGGGCCGGATTATTATCAGCGCTTTCTCGCCGATATGCGGCGTTATGGCGTAACTCCCTATGCTGAGGTGTCGGCACAGACGGGGGGATTTCGCCTGATCTATGATGCCGCTGGTAGTGGTAATCGTACCCTGGATGTGCTCGGCTGTGCCGGGCCAGTTGCGCATGTACCTGACCTCTGTGCCGTGGCCGACGCGATTATCATTGGCCCAATCCTGCAAGAAACGCCGCTTGTGCTAATTGAACGCATTATGGCAGTAAGTACGGCACCGCTGCTGCTTGATCCGCAGGGTTTGTTGCGCAAACTTGGTCCGGGGGAGCGGATCGCGCATACGCTGCATCCGGATATGCGGCGTATTGCGCCGTTGTGTCAGGTGATTAAGGCCAATGAGGTGGAAGCGCAGGTATTGACCGGGGTGTATCCGCGCGGGTCACCGGGGGAAGCGGCACAGCAGTTGCGGGAACTGGGATGCCGGATTGCAATTGTCACGCTGGCGGAACTTGGTTCAGTGATTGACGATGGCGTGCGGCAGTATCGTATTCCTGCCTATGCCACTGATGCCCGCGATCCGACCGGGGCAGGTGATACCTACATGGCCGGATTTTTGCATGCCTACCTGGATAATCCTGATGATCTCTATGCTGCCGGCTGTACCGGCGCGGCGACTGCTTCGATCTGGATTGAACATACCGGCCCGGATGCGCCGATATGTCCGGATGAAGTAGACCGCCGTACTGCGACGCTGCTGTGCCGGCGTCCGCATCTGTGAGCAGGAGCAACGCCGCACTGCTCGTTACTGGGGGATATTGCGATGATGCCTCTTCTTGCTCGCTTCCGGCATCTGTATGAGCAAATAACGCTGCCGCTGGGTCGCATCTGTCTGCGTCTGGGCCTCTCGCCCGATATGCTGACCTATGCCGGCCTGGCATTGAGTGCTGTCGCCGGGTATGTGATTGCCCGGGAACACTATCTCTGGGGAATCTGGGTTATTTTGCTGGTGGGATTGGCCGATATGCTTGATGGGGCGACGGCCCGGGCCGGTGGTACGGCCAATGCGTACGGTACCGTGCTTGATCATGTAACCGATCGCTATGCTGAGTTTTTTATTCTCGGCGGTGTACTCCTGAGTGAAGCGGTCACTCCCGGTTGGGTGCTGTTTGCCCTGTTTGGTATGATTATGGCAAGCTATGTCCGGGCCCGAGCCGAGTCAACCGGCAAGCTGGCATCTTGTAATGTGGGGTTTGCCGGCCGTCAGGAGAAGTTAGGTCTGCTTATACTGGGATTGCTGATCCAGGGGTTACGTCCCGATCTGGCGCTGCTGCAGTGGGCAGTGATTGCGGTTGGAGTTGTTTCACATATTACTGCGGTTCAGCGTCTGATATACACCCGCCGGATGCTGACCGGTTCGGGCTCGCGGCGGCTGCGCAAGCGGTCGGGTGTTGTATAGGTTTACCGGGGTTACATAGTGAAGAGCATACGGGGGAACAATGGCACTGACACAAACGGAAGTCGAACATGTGGCGCGTCTTGCGCGCATGCAGCTCTCGGAAGAGGAACTTGCTCTGATGCGCGCACAACTGTCTGCCATTCTGGATTATATGACGATGTTGCAGGAAGTTGATGTGACGGAGGTGCCACCAACGGCCCAGGTAACTGGTCTGTCCAGCGTGTTGCGGCCTGACGAGGTACAAGCTTCGCTGACAAATGAAGAAGTTCTGGCAAATGCGCCCGACAGCGCGCAGGGCATGTTTCGGGTGAGGGCGGTGTTCGAGGAGTAGCTGCTGCTACACAATTTGTCCCGGATCAAGTGAACGACCAGCGTGGCTGCGCTGGTCATTTCCATCTATAGGTTTCCGGCTCTTTTTGCAACACTGCAGCTTTGAGCGGCGTCATAGGGACAGCGGTTCGGCGTAATCTACGTTGCGGCAATCTTATGCAGCTTCACATTCAATGAAAAGGGGATTTGTTCATGCAGAATGGAAATGGCGGCAATAAATACAACTACAGCGGTCGGAACTACAACGGTGGGGACTATGTCAATGTTGCCGGGTTCCGCATCAAACCACTCTTCTTCTATATCGGGATCGGCGCGATTCTCTTGATTGTTATGGCTTTCCTGATCAATCTGGTGAATACGAGTATCGCAATGCATTTTGGCCTGGTTTCGGGCGCGCTGCTCCTGCTGGCTAATCTGCGTGAGTTGTTGGGCTATACCTATGGACAGCATAACAGCACGGCGCTGCTGAACTGTCTGATCGGTGGTGGCCTGGTCTGTGCCTGGCTCTCGCAGACGGTGAGTGTGCTCTTCTGGGTGCCGGCGGTTGCGCTGGTTGCGGTTGCGTTCCCGCTGGTCCTGGGGCGTACATCGGTCTATACCACGTATGTTCAGGCGGCGCGTACGGCCGTCGGCGGCGTCCGCCGGGCCGTTGGTCGCTAAACGGGGCCGGCAGCGAGTAGCGGGCAGCAGGTGTAGTGCAAAACAACGCGCTGCACCTGCTGCTCTTTTGTTGGCCGGATTTCACAGGAGCTCTGCGTACCGGGCAGACCTGCCGCGCTATGGATAAATTCGGTAGAGCATGCGTGGGAAGGGAATCGTCTCACGGATGTGCTGTGTTCCGCTGATCCAGGCAACACAGCGCTCGATGCCCATCCCAAACCCGCTGTGGGGCACACTCCCATAGCGTCGCAGATCCAGGTACCACTGGTAGTCATCTACGTTCAGTCCATGCGCTTGAATCCGCTGTTCCAGCAGGGTGGCATCATGAATGCGTTCTGAGCCGCCGATGATCTCGCCATAGTCCTCCGGTGCCAGCAGATCGGCGCATAACACTACCTCCGGTCGCTCCGGGTCCGGCTGCATGTAGAACGCCTTGGCTGCGCTGGGGAATTTCTCAATAAAGACGGGGCGATCAAACTGGCGCGCGATCAAGGTTTCATGTGGCGCGCCGAAATCTTCGCCCCACTCCAGCGGTGTGCAGCCTTCCACCTCCTGGTGGTGTTGCACAATCAGGTCGATGGCCTCGTCGTAGGTGATGCGCGGGAAGGGTGGTTGCACCCGCTCCAGCACGGTTGTGTCCCGCTCGAGTGTTTCGAGATCCCGGGCGCAATGTTCCAGAACGCGCTGCACAATTGCACTGACAAACTGCTCCTGGATCGCCAGGTTATCGGTGTGCGTGGCGAAGGCAACCTCCGGCTCGATCATCCAGAACTCGGTCAGGTGACGCCGGGTCTTGCTCTTCTCCGCCCGGAAAGTTGGCCCGAAGCAGTAGACCTTGCCAAAACTCAGCATGCCCGCCTCAACGTAGAGTTGTCCCGTCTGGGCCAGGTATGCGTCTCCCAGGTCAAAATACTGGGTCGCAAAGAGGTTGGTCGTACCCTCGGCGGTGGTTGCCGTCAGGATCGGCGTGTCAAAACGGACGAAGCCCTGCGTGTTGAGCCACTCCTGAGCGGCAGCGATGACCTCGGCGCGCACCCGCAGCAGCGCATGCTGCCGGGCCGAACGCACCCAGAGATGTCGGTGCTCCATCAGGAATTCGACACCATGCTCTTTCGGGCTGATCGGGTAGTCCTGGGTCAGATGAATGATCTCGATGTCCTGAACGTCAATTTCATAGCCACCCGGAGCGCGCTCATCGGCGCGGACAGAGCCGGTGATCCGGCAGGAGGCTTCTTGCGTCAACTGCTGGGCCGCGGCAAACACAGCTTCGCTCACATTCTTCTTGAAAACGACACACTGGATGGTGCCACTGCCATCACGCAACTGAATAAAAACAAGTTTGCCTTTGCCGGTTTTGTTGTAGACCCAACCGGCCAGTGTGACGGTCTGGTCTGCGTGGTGCGCAATGGTCGCAATGGTCGCAGTCGGTAGTAATGACATGGATGTCTCCTGGGATTCTTGCAGCTTTTTGTGCCAGTATGCCATGATTTGATCAACAGAGCAAATTGACAGCCGGCGTTTGCTGCGTCATAATCGAACGTGTCAACTCATCGTCCAATGCGGGGCGATGCATCGAAGAGGTAGGTTCTTATGGATATCCGTCGTTGGCAAGATGACCCGTCAGTGCAGGCTGCCTTGCAGCATCTGACTGATATCAGACCAATCATTGATACCGCTATTGCGATACAGCAGGTTCCCGCGCCAACGTTTGACGAAGGTCGGCGCGGCGCTCTGGTCGAGGAGCGCTTCTCCCGGTTGGGCCTGTCTGATGTGGAACGTGACTCCGTTGGGAGTGTCTACGGGCGGCGACCCGGTCGCGCGGATGGTGCGGCGCTGCTGATTGCGGCTCATATTGATACGGTCTTCCCGCTTGAGACCGATCTGGCAGTGCGCTATGAAAGGGACCGGATCTATGGTCCGGGTCTGGGTGATAACAGCCTGGGTGTGGCCGGTTTGCTGCATCTGGCCCATGCCTTTCAGGAGTATGATCTGCCCAACCGTGGCGATATCTGGTTTGTGGGTGATGTGGGTGAGGAGGGGCTGGGCGACCTGCGGGGTATGCGGGCGGCGGTGGAGCGGTTGCGTCCGCATCTGGGGGCGGCGATTGCGCTGGAGGGTTGCGATTTTGGCAAGCTGCATCACCAGGCGATCGGCGTCCGTCGCTACCGGATTAATGTCACCGCGCCGGGGGGGCACTCCTGGGGCGATTTTGGTAGTCCCAGCGCAATTCATGTGCTGGTACGAATTGCCGCCCAGTTGACGGAGTTGTCACCTTCGACTGATCCGCGCACAACGTTCAACATCGGGGTCATCAGTGGTGGTACTTCGGTCAATACGATTGCGGAGGAAGCCAGCCTGCTGCTGGATATGCGCTCGGTCGAAATGCGTGCGCTTGATGCGCTGGTGCGGCGTGTGGATGAGATCATCGCGGCTGAGGCCGCCCAACACGCCCGGGTGCGCGTCAACGTAACGACCGTTGGTGACCGGCCGGCGGGGGCCATTCCGCGCAACCATCCCCTGGTGCAGGCGGCGACCGCGGCGTACCGCACATTCGGAGCAATCGTCAGCTATGTGCAGAGCAGCACCGATGCCAATATCCCGTTGAGCGAGGGCATCCCGGCAGTATGCGTCGGCCTGACCGATGGGCGCAATGCACACCGCCAGGATGAGTATATCCTGCCCGCTAACCTGGGGCGCGGTATGCAGGCGCTGCTGCTCCTGGCGCTGGCCGCCGGCGAGTAGACCGGAAATTGCCGGCAGTTGCTTCCCGTAGAATACATTACGGTCGATTTGCGCCGAATCTCGGGAATGTACGGATAGAACTTTCTCTCCGAGTACGCTATACTCACCGTTTACCACGGTACAATCGGTTGAGCAGTGTACCGGAGAGGGAGCTTATATGCGGAGCCGCTTTACTTATCAGATGACGGATTTACAGCAGAACCTGGCGCGACTGGGTGCCCTGGTCGAGCAGGCGCTGCGCCGCTCAGTTCACAGCT
This sequence comes from Chloroflexaceae bacterium, assembly GCA_034437035.1. GTDB lineage: Bacteria > Chloroflexota > Chloroflexia > Chloroflexales > Chloroflexaceae > CAKZQX01. The sequence goes on along the minus strand of DAOTUI010000294.1, from coordinate 16,095 downwards.
TTGCCAACCGGGATATTTTTCTGGCGAGGCAGGTTATTCGTGACGATGCCCAGCTTGATGCGGCGCAACACCGGGCCGAAGAACGGGCCTACACCTTGCCGGCCCTGCAACAGCCTGTGGCGCATGATCTGCGCATGCTGACGGCCGTGGTTGCTATTGCCCGCGAGTTGGAGCGCATCGGCGACTATGCCTGTGCCATTGCCCGCCGGACGGTACGCTTGGCACACCGCTCCACGCTGGTGACACCCCCACCCGTACTGGAGGAACTGACGGTGTTATCGCAGCAGATACTGCACACCAGCCTGACCGCCTTTACCCAGCAGAATGTAGTTCTGGCGCAGCAGTTGTGCCAGGCCGACATGCAGGTGGATGCCCTCGAAGATCAGGTGCAAACCACGCTGCTCACGCTGGCCCAGACGGAGCCCCAGACGTTTGAAGCAGTCCTCGATATGCTTGATGTAACCCACAGGCTGGAGCGTACAGCGGATCGGGCGACCAACATCGGCGAGCGGGTGATCTATCTGGTTACGGGTACCCTGGTGCCGTTAAATCCATGATCTGACCCGGATGTGGCGTGCGCCCGCAGCGCGGTACAGCGAATGCACCCTCCGGCGGCGGGTAGGGCGTGCGCCCACAGCGCGGTGCATTGAATGCACCCTCCGGCGGCGAGATTACCCCATCACCCCATCACCCCGTCACCCCATCGCGCCAGTTGACAGTCTGGATGAAACCATCTATACTACCCTTCAAGCCCTTACTACAGGCAACCCCGCGTAATAGTTACGCCCCTACATTTTTCTGTTCCTGATGCGGAAAAATCGGTACAGGCAGGCCGTCTCATTGTATCTTGTGAGTTATTAAGAAGGAATAACCTGGATGCATGTCTATGCGTTAGCGCTTGAAAAAGGTGGTGTCGGCAAGACCTGTCTCTCGGTCAATCTCGCCGCCGCCTTTAGCCGTCTCAACCTGCGCGTGCTGTTGATTGACCTGGATGCGCAGGGCCACGCCAGTCAGTGGGTCGGTTGTACTACCGAAGACCTGCGCCCGGAAGATAGTATCATGGGTGTCTTGAATGGACGCTCCCTGGACGATTGTGCCCGCGAAACCGAAGAAGGCGTGGCACTGGTTCCGGCGCACTCGGCAATGGCGGGCCTCCCCGTACAACTGGCCGGCCTGTCCAATAGCGGCATCTTTGCCCTGTACGATGCAATTGAACAGATCCGCCGGCCGGAACCCCACTACGATATCGTCCTGCTGGACCTGGCCCCGGCGCGTGGTCCGGTGCTGGCAACCGCGCTGGCGGCGGCAACCCGCTGCATTGCCCCGGTGCAGTCGGAAGATCTGGTTCTGCGGGCGCTCAAGGCACTCTTCGACTCGGTGGCCCAGGCAAAGCGGATCAACCCCAAACTGCGCGGCGTGAGCATTATCCGCAATCGCTATGCCCCACGGAGTGCGGGTGATATGGTCTACGATCAAACGCTGCGTGCTTTTTATGGAGCCTACCTGATGCAGACGGTTATTCCGATCCGGGCTTCGCTGCGGGACTCGGCGGGATTGCAGCAGAGTGTTTTTCGCTACAGTGGGTCCGATGCGGTTGAGGTACGCAATATGTTTCTGGATCTGGTGGAGGAACTGATCAGTCGTGATGGAGTAGCATAGTGGCATCAAAAACGTCAGAACGGCTCAAAGCCTTGCAAGAACGTGCCGCCTCCCTGGTATCGTACCCGGATGCGCCGGCCGAGCATGCGCCGGCTCCGGTCGATGTCGATGCGGCGCTGACCGCTGCGAGCGCGCACTTTGGGGGCACGCTGGAACAACTGGTACGCGACCGGACGATCCAGCGTATTCCCACCGGGCAGATTGCCCCCGATACCCGCCCCGCTATGAGTCAGCCGCGCTTTCTGCCGCTGCCGGAGCAGTTGCTGCCGGATGGACAGCCGGTTCTGGAATATCAGGAGTTGGTTGCCGAATTGCTGACATTGGGTGCGTCGTTGCGGGAGCGCCAGATCCAGCCGATTGTGGTCTTTGCCGGCAACAGCAGTAACTACCCGGCGGCCAACTATCTGATCCTGGTTGGGCAGCGTCGCTGGACCGCCGCCTGTCTGGTGGGTCTGGAGCGCCTCGATGCCGTTGTGGTTGCGCCGCCCACCCCCTCTGAGCGGGTCTTGATCCAGTATGCCGAGAATGAGGCGCGCGAAGAGTTTAGCGATATGGAGCGGGCCTGGTCGTTGCAGCAGATGAAGCAGGCGCTGCAAGATGCGCCCTGGGAGGAAGTCGAAACCCGCCTGCAGATGAGCCGCGCACGGCGACAGCAGTTGCTGCGGCTGATGGCCTTTACCCCCGAACAGCAGCGCCAGGTGGCCCTGCTGCGCCTGCAGGAGACGCAGTCGCGCACCCTGCACACAGCCCTCCGATCGGGGGAGTTGACACCTACCCAGGTGGATGGCATACTAGAGCGCCTGGCAAAGATCGCAACCGATCGTTCGCTGGCAATGGTGCAGGCGGCACCGTCCGAGTCATCTCCGGGTAGTGCTTCCTCCCGCCGCCTGGGAATTGATGGACCGACCGTTGCGCGCCTGGTTGCACGCGCACGGCGGGCAGTCGCAACTGCCGGTCTACCATCTACCGCACCGCGCTGGTTAGCGCCGCTGCGCGAGCAAATTCAGCGTACAAGTCAGGGATTGCAGCGCTCACTGGATCGCGCGGAAACACTGGATCAGCCTCATTCCGAGGCCCTACGCGCCGATCTGTCCCGGTTGCAAACCCAGATGCAGCAACTACTTGACCGTCTTGCCCCTGAAGAACAGCTTTGATTTCAAGCTAGGAAGATGCCATGTTCAACCGACTGAAGCAACTGGCTCCCGACCTGGTGACAATACCGGCTGGTCTATTCCTGATGGGCTCAACCCTGGCGCATGCCGAGACCGTAGCGGCACAGTTTTCTGTTGCGCTGGAGTGGTGTCTCCGGGAAGTTCCGCAACACACCGTTGAGTTACCCACGTTTCAGATCAGCCGGGGGCCGGTTTCGTGCGCCGAGTATTATGTCTTTGTGCAGACGACGGCCTATCCTGTGCCGGCGTACTGGAAGGGACCGCAACCGCCCGCCGCGCTGTCCGATCATCCGGTGGTAGGCGTCTGCTTTGCGGATGCCCTGGCCTACTGTGAGTGGCTGAACGCAACCACTGGTCGCGCATTTCGCCTGCCGTCCGAGGCCGAGTGGGAAAAAGCCGCGCGAGGTGATGATGGGCGGGTCTTCCCCTGGGGGGATGCGTGGGACTCAACCCTGTGCAACACGGCTGAGGGTGGTCCGGGCGAAACCACGCCGGTTGGTTACTATCCCCAGGGCGCGAGTCCCTACGGCTGTGTCGATATGGCCGGTAACGTTGAGGAGTGGACAGGCAGTCTCTACAATGCCTATCCCGGCAGTAACCTTGCCCTGCCCGAGACGGACAGCATGGTGCTGCGTGGCGGCTGCTGGAATGATGGTGGGGAACTGGCACGCTGTGCCGGTCGGCGGGGCGTATTGCCGGACTTGCGCGGCCCCGCTCTGGGGTTTCGGGTCGTTTGTGATGCGAGTGAGAGTGCATAGTGTGGGACGCCCTGCGCGCGACTCAGTTTTGTGAGGAGGATGCATGGAAGCGCAACTGCGTATCACTGCGCATAGCCGGAGTGCGGCTGAAGCGGCCCTGGCCGAGTTACAACAGCAGTTTGCCGGACGACTGACCGTTACTCAGGCCGTGATGCGCAGTCATGATGGGATATGGAGCGCGGTTGCGCGTCTAGATGGGAGCGCGCACTTGTATCCCGCCGGACAAACTGCTGACCAGGCATCTGATATCGAGCATGCGTTGCAACTGTTTGATGCCGCACTGGGTCAGGAGATGGATACGGACGACTATCTTAATACATACGGGTTTGATCTGGTGGGTATGCTTATGCGCGAAGCCCGAACCGGCTACAATTCCCAGGCAGCGCGCCCGGAGCTCTACCTGCAGACGTTGGTGGGGGATGTCACCGTCTGGTGTGATGACACTACATGGACAATTCGTTACCCTCCCGCCGGACCAAAAACCGCCGTCACCGCCACGAAAGGTCAGTTAATCGCTACCCTCTACACGGTGATGCAGGTGCTGCTGGAGGGGCCATAACAGGAAATAGCAGGAGTTACGCGGTCTTCCACGGTAAGGTGTTCTTCGCTGCCGCAGGCAAATCCGGCTTCCATCTGTTCAAACGTCCGGTTTGAACGCCTACTATATAAGTCCTGTAAATAAGGAGAACCGCGCAATCTTAATGGATTGCGCGGGGGAGACAACAATTTTCAGTTGTTATAACAGTGCGATTTAGCGCTTCTGGATCAGCAGACGGATAGCGGTGCGCTCCTCTTGATCGATCGCGACATCGATAAACGAGGGAACACACACAATATCAATTCCATCTTCGCTAAGGTAACTTCGTGCAATCGCTATGGCTTTGATGGCCTGGTTGACGGCCCCCGCGCCAATGGACTGAACCTCGGCGACACCGGTTTCCCGAATAACACCGGCAATAGCACCAGCAACTGCGCTTGGCCGCGAGCGGGTCGAAACCCGTAGCAAATCCTCCTTATTACCTTCGATAAGCTGGATTGCATCATCACCAACAGTGCGAGCGAGATTTGATGACCGGACGGTTTGCATACGTTCCTCCTCTTTCTTTAGGAACACCGTGTACTCCATTGATACCCGGCATTGGTGGGCCGAAACCCATACTAGGACCAGGATGTTATCCTGCGACGATCATCCGCTACCCGGTGTATTGCTACTCCTCCACGTACCAGGATGACCTGGATTGTATAGAGCAAGAATTGTGCCACTGATACGAAACTACTCCCTCACTGCCTATGTTAATTGAACAGTTGACTGTGAAACTTCAGTGACACTGGTACGTACCCGGGCAACACGGCACTCCCTACCCACCGAAGTGGTTTTCAGGTATAATGATTCGTGGGTTTGGTAATTTTTGCCAAACCCTGGTTGGATCGTAAAGAATACCATAGCACAACAATGCCGAATATGCAATGAGCAGTATCATAACTTGCTGAAACTGCGCATAAAAATTTGATCAGGAAGGAGCAGAGGGCGACTACCACGTCGCTGGCGTGCGTGGTATGAGCTGCCCGTTTTTTATGGTGTACGCAACCCGCCGCTTCGAGTTTTCTGCGTCACATCGTTACTGGCGCGACGACTGGAGTAAGGAGCAGAACGAGCGCGTCTTTGGAAAGTGTACCAGCCGCTATGGACATGGACACAACTACACGCTGGATGTGACCATCACCGGGCAGGTTGACCCGGTCACGGGCATGGTTATGAACATGACCGACCTGAAGGCGCTCGTCAATGAGGTACTGGAGGCGTTTGATCATAAACATCTGAATGAGGATACACCCTATTTCAAGGAACAGATCCCAACAACCGAAAATATTGTGCGGGTGCTCTGGCAACTGATCGCCCCTCGCTTGCCGGAAGGTGTGGTGCCGGCGCGGCTGCGGCTCTATGAAACGGCCGACCTCTGGGCGGAATATACCGGCGCGGCGGAAACGCACTTTTCCCGCGCGTATGTCTTCGCGGCGGCCCATCGGTTGCATGCGCCCGCACTTTCTCCCGATGAGAACGCGGCGATCTATGGCAAGTGTAACAACCCCAATGGGCATGGGCACAACTACACGCTGGAGGTAACGGTGGCAGGCCCGGTGGATGCGGCCACCGGCATGGTCGTTGATCTGCTGACGCTGGATCGTACGGTGCGCAGTCTCCTTGATCAACTCGATTATAAACATCTTGACCAGGAGATCAGCGCGTTTGCGGCGCAACCCTCGACCGCCGAGAATATTGTGGTCTATCTCTGGGAGGCGTTAGCGCCGCGCCTCGCGGGTCGCCTGGTTCATCTCCGGCTCTGGGAGACAAAGAAGAACATTTTTGAATATGCAGGTGTATAACCTCCCTGCCTGGTCATCCGGTACGCTGCTCTTCTTCACTGTTGCTCTAATTGAAACTGTAGGATGGATAGCCACATGAAAGCGAATGGTACAGCACAACAGATAGCTCCGAATCAGCCTGATCCGGATTTTGATCTGACTGCATATACCGACCTGGTTATGCCCGGACGGGGTAAGCTGGAAGGGTTGACCTTTGAGACGAACCAGCAGATCGAAGACGCGGTGCGCAATATCCTGGAGGCGGTCCACGAGAATCCGGAGCGCGAAGGTCTGCTCAAGACGCCCGGTCGGGTGGCGCGGATGTATGCGGAGTTGACCGCCGGCTACCAGGTTGATCCTGCGGCGCTGATCAACGATGCGGTTTTTAGCGTCGATTATGATGAGATGGTCCTGGTGCGGGATATCGACTTCTACAGCCTGTGTGAGCATCATATGCTGCCCTTCATGGGGCGCGTGCATGTGGCCTATATTCCCAACGGCAAGGTGTTGGGGTTGAGCAAGATTCCGCGTATTGTCGAGACCTATGCCCGGCGGCTCCAGGTGCAGGAGCGTATGACCGTTCAGATTGCCGACTTTATCGACAACGCACTGCATCCGCAGGGGGTGGCCGTCGTCGCCGAAGGCGTGCATATGTGCGCGGTGATGCGCGGCGTGAAGAAGGCCAACGCCCGGATGACCACTTCGGCAATGCGTGGGGTCTTCCGCAGCGACTCGAAAACCCGCGCCGAGTTTATGAGCCATCTGCAGCGGTCCTACGATTTTGAGTAGTCTGATACTGATCTGTTTTCATAGTTATAGAGGACACCGAGAACGCAGGGATGTTGAACAGCAATGACGGCTGATTGCTGTTTTAATGGCAAACTGGTATGAATATTCTGGGGAGATGATGTGGAGAATCCATCAAATCCGCGCGTGAGCGTGATCGTCGGCGCATCGCGCGGCATTGGTCGGGCAACCGCGTCGGCACTGGCCGGGGTTGGGCAGCATTTGGTTCTGGCGGCCCGATCTGCGCCCGAGCTTGAAGCGCTGGCGGCTGCGGGGCGCGCAACCGGGGCGGCTGCTACCGTTGTCCTGGGTGATGTCACCGACGAGCGTTATGTGCAGCAACTGATGCAGACTGCCGCCCAGGTGACGGGCCGGATCGATCTGCTGGTCAACAGTGTGGGTGGGGCAATTGTCGCGCCATTTGATGAGCTTTCCCTGGCCGACTGGGAGACGACCCTGCGAACCGTGCTGACCGGTACCTTCCTGACCTGCAAGTATGCCGTGGCGCATATGCCGGCGGGCGCGCTGATTGTCAATGTGGCCTCGGTCGCCGCACGCCAGCCGTTTCCCACCTGGTCGGCCTATGTTGCGGCCAAGTATGGCGTGCTCGGTTTCTCGAATACCATCCGGGAGGAGTTGCGCCCGCGTGGGGTGCGCGTGACCACCGTCCTGCCCGCCGCCACCGACACCGTGCTGTGGGATGCGATTCCCGGCACCTGGAACCGCGCCAATATGCTTCAGCCGGAGGATGTGGCCCGCGCAATTGCCCAGCTTGCCGCGCAGCCGCCGCATGTGACAACGGAGGAGATTGCGCTGGGACATGTGATTGGACGGTTATAAACATGAGCAACCTGACGCAACGTATCCGGCTGCACTATAACCTGCTTGCACCGTTTTACTATGGCCTGTGGGGGCAGCATGTGCATCATGGCTTCTGGGAGGATGCCGGGGACCGGGCATCTCAGGCCGAGGCGCAGGAGCGCCTGATCCGCGAACTCTACCGCTTCGGGGGCAGCCCGCCGCACCCGGCCCTGCTGGATGTGGGCTGCGGCTATGGCGGCTCGCTGCTCTGGCTGGCGCGCAACGTTGGGGCGCAGGGTCTGGGCATCACACTCAGCCCGCTGCAGCGGGGGATTGGTCAGGTGAAGATCCGGCGCGCCCGGCTGCAGCCGCGTGTGCGGATCGCCGTTGCCGATGCCCAGCAGCGCTGGCCGCTGCCCGACGCGAGCGTCGATCTGGTCTGGTGCGTGGAGTGCAGTGAGCATCTGGCGGATCGGGCACACTTTGCGCGGGAGGTGCATCGGGTGCTGCGACCGGGTGGGCGGTTATGCCTGGCGGCCTGGCTGGCGGGTCCGACCACAACCCCGGAGGCAATGGCGCTACGGCAGGCAGTTGAGCAGGGGATGCTCTGCTACCCCTTCAGTCCGGCGGAGGAGTATGCCCGCTGGTTTACGGAAGCCGGGCTTGAAGCCGTTCAGAGCCGAATTATCACGCCGCATGTGGTTCGCACCTGGGATATCTGCATTGGCTTGCGGGATCGGCCGCTGCTGCGTCGGGCGGCGGCGCTTATTGGTGGGGATGTTCACGCCTTCACCGAGTCCTTCACGGCGTTACGGCGGGCTTATGCCGAGGGTGCGATGGAGTATGGCCTCTTCACGGCCGGCCGCGCGGGTGGAGCGACGGGGTGAAAACGGCAGGTTACGCGTTGCACCCTGCGTCTAGTCCTTCTCAATGCGGCGCAACATTTTGACGCTGGCGGTAAAGATGGCCATCAGTTCATCGGTTTCAGCCGGCAGCGGGTCGATTTCCGGGGAAGGACAGCCGATCAGCATAGAACTGGCTGAGGAGACGACCCGCCGGAAGTCCGCCGCGCTGATGGCCATGGCATGCCGGATTGCGACCCTGGTTGCCACCAGCGACAGGCAGATTATCGAACCGGCACGCCAGTTTGGGGCGCATATCGGCATGATTACGCAACCGGCAAATGACTCGGATGGGATCGCTCCGGCCGCCGCAACGCCCGGTGATGATCTGCGCAACGGCAAGCGCCATCCGGTGATCGTCTACGCGCTCTTTGCCGCAGAACGGGCGCAGCAGCGGGTCGTGCTGGAGTGGGCCGGGCAGCTCCATGACGCGGCAATCCAACGGGTCGCGGATGCCATGCGCGATCTGGGTGCGCTGCAGTTTGCCGGAGTGACCGCCGTGGGCTATCGGCAGCACGCACTGAACGTTGTTGCGCAACTGGTTGCGGCAACCGGCCGCGACGATCTCCGTGAACCGCTGAAGGCGCTGGTTCCGTCACTGACCCTACGCCCGACATAACTACCTGCGAACTTACTTCCTGATCTGCATACCGGGAAATGTGGGCTGCAGAATGCATCGCCGATCCACCTGCATTGCCTGCGGCCCATCCCCACATTCCCCACGTAACACCCGACAGGAGCATCCGCCTGCCGGGTCTGCGCCTCGCATGCTACACTCTATGACTATCTTTATTTCTGGGTAATTTGATGTTTTAATTCAAATAATAAAAAATGCACAAAAAACGTCAGGTTAAGGTGTAGACCGAATACTATCGTTTACGGTATTAATTGGCACATAGCACCGTCCGGTATCGGCAAAGCTACGCATACGCTGCTGACAAGCAAGATTGAAGAAGGAGGCCCATTATGCCCTGTGCCCCGCGTCAGTTCAGTCACCCCCACGCCGGTGGCGTATGCCGGATTATCCCGCTCGTGCTGCTGCTGGTGATCAGTCTGGGTAGTTGTGAGGTGTCGGAGCCACCGACCGCCCGTAATCCGGCGACTACCCGCCGCCCGGTACGGCACTGCCGGTTGCGGAAACCCCGCCGCCCGGATCCACATCGGACGATCCCCCGGCGACGATCCCCGTTTGTACCTTTCCCCTCGGGACGGTCCAGCGGGCGGTCGATCCGCTGGCCGCATCACTCGATGACTTTACCTTCTCGGAGCCGGAGGTGGTACTGACCGGCGAGAAGTTACGGATTGCTCAATGGCTGCCCGACAGCCGGCGGGTACTGATAACGCAGCGGCAGCCAGGGGGTGAGCAACTCGTGCTGTTCAACCCCTTCATACCGATTTGTTATCATAGCCACAGAGAACACAGCGGACGCAGAGATGATAAACGGGAATGTGCCGCTGTTGCGCTCGTTGTGCCCGTTCCTGTTGATTGCTGTTTTGATGGCAAATTGGTATCACGCAAGCCACCGAGCTTGGTGCCACCCGGTGTGAAGTGAGTTCAGCGCCGCTCTGGTTGGAGGCAGCTTCACAAGTCGCATTCGCGGATCTAAATGCAACCGATCAGTGGGTGCTCCGGTTGAGCGCTATGCAGCCGGCAGACCAGACTGAACCCGTGACCCAACTCACTACTCCCGTGATCGCGGCCAATCCCGACGGCACGCGTCTGCTGGCATTTATGGGCGGTGGGGCCGGCGCGCCGCAAGTTTTTGCACTGGATAGTTGGTATAGTGCGAACCTTCAGGCGTAGCGCATCGCGCCGCAGGTGGCGGCCCTGGAACGAACCGTCGACGAAACCGGCTACCGCCTGTTGCAGTAGTATGCCACCTGGAGTCCGCAGGACGATCTGGTCGCTATCTACGATGCGGAGGGGTTTTACCTGGTTTCTCCAACGACGGGCGCGACCTGTACCATGGATTAACGCCTGGCCCGGAGCAGATTACCCCTTGGTGGGTGGCCGAAGTGCATTGGAGACCGAATGGACGATGGATGCTGCTGGAACTGGCTGCAGGTACCGGGTTACCCCCAGATGCCTTTCAAGACATCCTGCTGGATACCACAACCGGACAGCCCCGAACGCTTACGCTCGAAACACCATCTACCTTTGATTTGGCCTGAGCACCGGATAGTCGTTATCTGCTTGCGCTTGGTGAGACCGGTGTCGACGAACGCACGCGGGTGCCGTATCTGGGGTTATTCCTGACTGACGTAGAAACGCTAACCACCCGGCAGATCTTGCCGACCACATACCAGGTTTCTCTGGGGAGCGGCTTCTTGTTCCAGGGCAGTCACATAGCGTAGTCCCTAAATGGACAAAAGATTGTTGTACGCTGCACTACTGCCGAACAAGACCAACTCGTGTAAGATTGAGGCGGAGGCATTCTAGTGCTGCGATCATGGGCACGAACCATCGGCTGGTTGATAATGCTCAGTATCATTAGGCTCATTCTGTCGCCACAGACAGCACCATCCTCACGGGCAGCTCCGCAAACACAATTTACCAGACCGCAGGAGGTAACGCTTTTGGTATATAAGTGGGAGGATAATAGACCTACACCTAATCCTTGCGAACCAAGTTCAACAGCATTCGGCTGCACTGCCTTTGCCAATGACCCAACCCGCGCATTTCCGCCCACCAACCCGGTAACGGTCAATATCAATGATGTCTATCTGCCTGATGTCGTGGCCCGCGAGACCACCCCGACCAACTTTGGCCCGCTGACCCTCACGGCCCAGGCGATTGCGGCCCGTTCGTTTGTCTACTGGCATATTGACCGGAATGAGGCGATTGATAGCCCCACCCAGGCGTTTATTCGCTATACGATCGAGCGTGAGGACCGGGGCGGCCTCCGCATCCGGCACGTCCGTTTCCGTTTTGGTGGTCTGGCGCGGTCGCCACATTGGTTCATTCCGGGCCTGCTGGACCATCTGCAACCCGTAGATGTAGACAATAATCATAAAGGACGAAGCCGGGTTGATCCCCCAGATATGAAATGGCGGACTGGTTGTCGCCAGGATCGGAATTGCCAGCAGTGTGATGAGCAGTGTGCCCTGCATAATATTGGCAGCCGAGGCCGCCGCATGCTCCAGGTTGGCTTTGCGGTAAGCCGCGTCGGCGGCGACCAGGAAGACCGTCTGGACGGCAATCCCGCCCAGCGCATTACTGACCGCAAGTTCCGGGTAGCCATTGGCCGCCGTTGTCACCGAAGTAATAATACCGGGAAGCGAGGTACTTGCCCCCAGAAAGAGCGCGCCGGCAATAGCTTCACCCATGCCGGTGCGATCCGCCAGGCGGTCAACCAGTTCGGCCTGTCGCCACCCGATTACGCCGATAATAACGGCAGCAATAACAAACAGAATGATACTGGTAAGCAGGGACCAGTTTGCGGGGTTAAGTGCGGCGATGTGACACCTCTGTGTGGAAACCTGTCGGGATTGTAGCAAGTAGTGTGCCATCTACCGGTATGAGAGTATACTCAACAAAAAACCCCTTCTGCAAGAATTATTGCTTGCAGAAGGGGTGATCAGATAAACGCATATTCAGGCAAAACTGCCGCTTAGTCCCCGGTTTTTACCACCTGCGGAGCCGGCTTCCCGTTGTTGAGCGCAATCTTGAGCACCTCATCCATGGAGGAGACCGGAACCAGGTCAAGTTCCTGCTGCACCTTCTCGGGAAGATCGACGATGTCTTTAGTGTTCTCCTTCGGCAGGATAAACGTCTTGATGCCCGCCCGATGCGCTGCCAGCGTCTTCTCCTTCAGGCCGCCGATGCCCAGCACCTTACCGCGTAGCGTTACTTCGCCGGTCATTGCCACATCGCGCCGCACCGGCTGCCCGGTCACGGCACTGATCAGCGCTGTCGTCAGCGTAATCCCGGCGGAAGGTCCATCTTTGGGAATGGCACCCTCCGGCACATGGATGTGGAAGGCATGATCTTCAAAATATTTTGGATCAACCCCAAACTGCTCGGACCAGGCCCGGGCAAAGGACATGGCCGCCTGCGCACTCTCCTTCATCACATCACCCAGACGTCCCGTAATCTGGAGAGTTCCCTTGCCCCGCACCGGCAGCACCTCAATGCTAAGAATATCACCACCGGCCTGCGTCCAGGAAACGCCCGTCGCTACCCCGATCTCGTCGTTCTCCTGGGCCAACCCAAACGTAAACCGCTCCGGTCCCAGGTAGGTTGCAATGTCGTCCGCATCAATCGTAAACGAGAGCGCTGATTTTTTCGTTTCATCGGTCTCGTCGGGCGACTGCTCCACGCCGTTGGGCGATTCCTCGTCACTGGCGGCGGCGACTTTGCGAGCAACCTTACGACAGACGCTTGCCAGTTCTCGCTCCAGGTTACGCACCCCGGCCTCGCGCGTATACTCGCGCACCAGCTTCAGGATGGCCTCGTCGGTAAAGATCAGTTGCTCTGCCTGCAGACCGTGGAACTCGCGCTGCTTGGGCACCAGGAAACCTTTGGCGATACCCAGCTTCTCATCCTCGGTGTAGCCGCCGATCTCGATCACTTCCATACGATCCCGCAGCGGAGCCGGGATGGGCTCAAGCTGGTTGGCAGTCGCAATAAAGATGACCTTGCTCAGATCGTACGGGATCTCCAGGTAGTGATCGCTGAAGGTATTGTTCTGCTCCGGATCGAGCACCTCCAGCAGCGCCGAGGTCGGGTCGCCCCGGAAATCCATCCCGACTTTGTCAACCTCGTCCAGCACATAGACCGGGCTGTTTGACTTGGCCGTCTTCATTCCCTGGATAATCCGGCCGGGCATTGCGCCAATGTAGGTGCGGCGATGCCCGCGAATCTCGGCCTCGTCGCGCACGCCACCCAGGCTGGTTCGCACAAACTGGCGGTTGAGCGAGCGCGCAATCGAGCGCCCCAGGCTGGTCTTCCCCACACCCGGAGGGCCAACAAAGCAGAGGATCGGCGACCGCATATTATTCCCGGCCAGCTTGCGCACCGCCAGATATTCCAGGATACGCTCTTTGACCTTCTCCAGGCCATAGTGATCCTCGTCCAGTACCTGCTGTGCTTCGCCGATGCGGATCTCCGGGTGCTCCTCCTCGGCCCAGGGCAGATTGACGATCCAGTCCAGGTAGGTTCGAATCACCCCGGCTTCGGGACTATTCATCCCCTGCTGCGCCAGGCGCTTAACCTCGTGTAGCCCCTGCTCCTTCACATAATCGGGCGCATCCATCTCGTTAATCTTGCGTCGCAGTTCGTCAATCGGGTCATCGCTCTCTTCGTCTTCACCCAACTCACGCCGGATCACGCGCATCTGCTCACGCAAGAAATATTCGCGCTGGCTCTGGTCCAGCACCTCTTTCGTATCCTGCTGGATCTTCTGGCGCAGCTTGAGCAGTTCAATCTGGCGTGCCAGGATCAGATAGCCCTTGCGCAATCGCTCCGTCGGGTCAAGCGTATTCAGGATCTCCAGGCGATCACTGAAGTCAAACGCCGGGCCATAGGTGACAATATCGGCCAGATGCCCGGGGCGGTCGATCCGGTGGACAAATGCGACCGCTTCCTGGGGTACTTCGCTCAGGTGATCGACAAATTCGTCCACCTGCTGCTTGACCGTCTCCATCAGCGCCTGGATTTCCATGCCGGTCACATCGGCGTCGAAGATCGGCAAACAGCGCACCCGGTAGAAGGGTTCATTCTGGGTTGCATCCAGGATATGCGCCCGGTACGCGCCCTCAAGAATGATCCGCACGGTACCATCGGGCAGCTTAATAAACTCTTCCAGTTTTGCAATCACACCAATCGGGGGAAGCTGTTGCGTACTGTTATTTTTATACCCTTCGATTTCATTCTCCGAGACAAAAATGAGCAGTACTTCACGCTCTTCTTCCCATGCCCGCTCCATCGCCCGGTATGATTTGCCCTGACCAACCTGAAGCGGCACAGTCATATGCGGCATGATTACCATCTCACCCAGGACCACCAGCGGCAGTTCGCGTTCAAACCCGTCGGTGTCGGTATGATCCAGCGTGAATTCTTCTTCTCGATCTAACAAATTGTTACTCATCGATACTTCCTCGCTTCTACAGGACGGTCGGGGGCCTGCGTGGTAGTGTAAAAATGATATCCAGTGTATTTACAACGAACAACGCTACTCGGATGTCTCTTCAATGCCTTACATGCCTGCAAAATCAGTTTATGCCCAGTGGTGTGTATCGCCCCGTTCTAATATCCGGAGCATACTGAGCAATACCTGGTCTAACAGGCGGAGCAGCGTGTCAATATCCTCCGCGCTCAAATGTCCCAGCGCTGCCTGCATCTGTTCATGGCGTGCCTGCTTGATCTCGGCAATCAGCGAACTTCCCCGTGGCGTCACCACAACCATAACCTGCCGCCGATCACGCACATGGCGTGTCCGCTCGACCAGTTGCTTCTCCAACAGGCGGTCCACGATGCCGGTCAACGATGCGGCCGACTGCTGGGTTGACTCGGCCAGATCCGACATTTTGCACGGATCTCTCATCTGATGCAGATGCAGGAGGCTGTAAAACTGTGGCAGCGTCATATTGAAACGTTCTTCATCAAGCAATTGCATAAACTGGCGCTGACTGAGCCAGCTAATCTGCATAATGGCGCGCTCAATCTCTTCAAGATCGGCATGCTGAGTTCCATCTAGCGTAATCTGCGGATCTTCGTCCCGGTCTGGTGCACCCATGGAACTCTCCCTACAGCTATTGCTAGAGCCTATAAATATTCAATGTTGTTAAGTATATCATTCCTTAAGGGTTATGTCAATGGCACAAGTTACGCGGTCAGTGTTCAAACTGGCTGTTTGACCAGATGAAAGCAGTTGTCGCCTGCGGCAGCATGGTACTTTTTTATCTTATTCACACAACATTTGCATCCCATGCAAATGTTGTGTGAATAACACGCGTTACGCGGTTGACATGCAAACCGGATGTTGACCCGATGGAAGCCGGCTTCGCCTGCGGCAGCATGGTACTTCTTTTTCTTTTTCACAAAACATTTTGCACGTTGTGCAAAATGTTTTGTGAAAAAGATCTAAAATCTTCCGCCCTGCCGGAGGCGAAAATGCCTTTTGCGTGACCCACCGCGTAACTTCTGTGAAAAAGAATGGAGTCTTCCACCCTGCCGGAGGCGGCATCTCCTGTCGGGTCAATGACCAGGTAACGCGTGTCATATTGACGGAGGATGTATTGATGTAGTGTGCGGCGGCCATGCTCCCGCATACCAGAGATCAGAGGTCGAATACAGCCCGGATCATCTGCTCGTCGCTGCTGCTACGCATCAACTGGAAGCCCATTGCCCGGCAGATCCGCATCATCGCCACATTATCGGGGTGAATATCGGCCATAACCGCGCGGAGTTGTTCGTCCCGGCCAACCTGGATCAGTCGCTGCATCAACTCTTTGCCCAGGCCGCGCCCGTGGCAGCGATCACTAACCACGATACCAAACTCGGCCATATCGGTCGCGTCAACTTTGCTGAGCCGGCCGACCGTCAGAATACAGGGCGTCTGGGTCAACGGCTCCTGCCGCTCGACCACCAGCACCATATCACGGTCATAGTCAACATGGCAGATCCGCGCCAGCCGGGCCGGGGCGATGCGC
>DAOTUI010000293.1:0-5718 GCA_034437035.1 Chloroflexaceae bacterium | reverse complement strand
GCGTTATCTTGCTGCACCGCGGGGAGCTTGCCGCGGACGCCCCCCCCCAGACGGTGCTGGACAGCTACGCTACTAGCGTTTCGTGAAGGGCGCTAACACCAGCGCCGCAACCACCCGCAGCATCACAACCAGCATCAACCCGGCCCCGGCGTAGACCGCGGCAACGTAAACCAGAAACAACTCCCCTGACCCTGGGTACTCTCCACCCCGATACGGCCCGCATGCGCCAGCACAAGCTGCCGGGCTATCGCCAACCCCAACCCCGAACTATGCCCGCTACCGGGCGCTGCACGCCAGTAGCGATCAAACACGTGCGGCACATCCGCGGCGGCAATCCCGCAGCCGGTGTCGCGCACCGCCACCGTCACCCCATCCCCCCCATCTGTGACCGTCACCGTCACTGTGCCCCCGGCCGGGGTATGGCGGAGCGCGTTGGTCAGCAGGTTGGAAATAATCTGCTGTACCCGCGCCGAGTCGGCCAGCACTGGCGGCAACGTCTCCGGCCCCACCGCCTGTACCGTGACATCCTGGGACGCGCCTACCTCTGTAAAGAGCGCCGTAAGCTGCGTTGCCAACGCCGCCAGATCGGTTGGCTGACAGTCCACGCGAAGTTGCCCCACCTCCGCCTGCGCCAGATCGCGGACATCTGTCACCAACCGATTGAGCAGCAACACCTGATTGTAGACGGTGGCTATCTCTGCGTGTGAAAGGGGATAGACGGCATCGAGCATCGCGCCCAGGTTGCCCTGTAAAACGCTAATAGGGGTACGCAATTCGTGGGCAACGTCCGCCAGAAGATGGCGTCGGGATTGTTCCATCTGCTGCAAGCTCGTACTCATCTGGTTGAAAGCGGCGGACACTTCTTGCACTTCTGCACCACCAGAGGGCACAACTTCCTGGGCCAGGTCGCCTGCGGCAATACGGTGGGCCGCGCGGGCTACCTGGCGCAGCGGGGCCGCAATGCGGCGGGCCAGCAGCACGCTGACCAGCGTCCCCGCCACAATCGCCACCCCCCCGGCCAACCAGAGGCTCCGCGTCATTGCCGTCAACATTTGTTGCATCCCCGGCGAGAGACCATCCTGACCGCCAGGCCCGGGCGATGTCATCTGCACCATCCCAACCACCGTGCCGCCGACCTGAATGGGCGAGGCCGTCTGGGTCGAGGGGGCGATAGGAGCATCGTCACGGCTACGCGCAATAACGCGCCCCTGTGGGTCGGTCAGCACAAACACCGGGCGGCCCATCTGGCGGCCCCACCCCGCGCCCCCGCCGCGCCCTGGCGGGCCCATGGATTGCAGCACCGTTTCCACCCCGCGCCAACTGCCCGTATCCGCATAATAATCGGCCAGGGTTGCCGCCATGCCAATCTGGCGCTCGCGTTGGGCATAGGATCGCACATGCCCGGCGACCTGGAATTGGGCCAGCAGCATAGCCCCCATCACCGTCGCCACAATCACCAGCAAAAAAGCGATAGCCAGTTGTACCCACAGGCGCATTCAGGGCCTCGCTTCCGGCGTGGTGAGCTTGTATCCCACGCCATACACCGTGGTGATATAGACCGGGTGGGACGGGTCGGGTTCAACTTTCTTGCGCAAGTTTTTCATATGGCTGTCTATCACCCGTTCCAGGGCCTCAGAGGTCAACCCCAACGCTTGCTCAACCAGTTCAAGTCGCGTGAAGGCGTGGCCCGGTTGGCGCATCAGAGCGTGCAACAGTTTGAATTCGGTGGGGGTCAGGTCGAGCGGTTGATCGTCGCGGGTGACGACGTGGCGGTCGGCGTCCAGGCGCAACCCCCCGACATGCAGCACCGGCACAACGGCCGGGGCCGAGTCGGCCGTGGCGCGTCGGAGGACGGCCCGCACCCGTGCAATCACTTCCCGCGGGTTGAACGGCTTGGTAATGTAATCATCCGCGCCCATTTCCAACCCAAGCACACGGTCTATATCTTCTACCCGCGCCGTCAGCAGAATAATGGGCAAATGGGCCAGGTGGGGGGTACGGCGCACATACTGCATAATGTCCAGACCATCATCATCGGGTAACATGACATCGAGTACGACCAGCGCCGGGCGCTCGGTCTGGATGTGTTGCCGTGCGGTTGTGCCGTCATACGCGGTTACGACGCGATACCCCGCCTGTTCCAGATAGGATTGCATCAGGCGGGCCAGTTGGCGATCATCATCTACTACGAGAATATGCATAGTACTGGTGTTCCATCACCCCCGCCCCCCGCGCTCCAGTCGTTCCTGGGGCGTGGGGGGCGGCGGGGCGTATCTGTTGGCCGGTTTGGGGTTACGGTTGGCGGGGCCCGCCACGGCCTTTCCCAGTGCCAGTGCCCTGACCGGAGCCTTTCTGATTACCATTACCGATACTCTGGCCGGCGTTATCACAAACGCCATCGCCATCGGCATCTACAAAACCTGCGCCCTGGCCCTGGCCGGCGTTATCACAAACGCCATCGCCATCGGCATCTACAAAATTGTCGCCCGCGCATGTTCCGTTACCATTCGCCTGGCCCTGGCCCTTGCCCTGGCCGGCGTTATCACAAACACCATCGCCATCAGCGTCTACAAAGTTTTCTGCGCTACACGCTCCTGTGCCGGGCCCCTGTCCCCGTTGGGCAAAGGCGGACGGAGTGGCGATAACCAGGGCGACCAGGGCGAATGCGACCATCAGGGTGATACCAAAAAATCGTGCGTTCATAACCGTATTTACTCCTTACTAGTTTCTATCCTACTGCTTTTTGCTTGTCTCGGCAAACCATCGTTTGCTCGTATGGATAGCAGTATAGCACCGGAGTATGGAGATGTGATGGAGAGGCCGGCCAGATTGTGTGGAAAGGGGACATCTGCGTAAACCCTGGGTGCGCGGGCGTCTCGCACGCATGCGGGCACGTTGCCCACGTTCCCAGGATTTACCACGCAATCAGGTTGTTATATCACACCCTCTCCCCATCCTGTATGCTTGTCCAGATTTACCGATAGTGTTCACCCACTGTTACTACCTGAAGTCGTATGTCCCCTGTTGACAGTGACCGCAGGTTTTCCCCTATGGAACGGGGAAAAGCGTCTTTGAACACCAGCACCACTATGAGGCAATCTGGGGGTATTACAATCTACACAGTATGACCTATGACATCTGTCATGGGGCCGCAACCAGAACAGTGACAACCCGCCTATACAAACACAGAAATGAAACCCCTATAATGATGATTGGAATGAATAAATACGAGACATCCCCAATGTCATTGACACGCTCCCGCTTGCAATAGTATTGGTAATAGTGCTGTCCTTAATGACCATGTACGCTATGAGCATCCTGGTGTTGTAGCCACACACTCCGGACAGACCATCACCGCACCGGACGCTATCCAGGTTCATCAGATGCTATACCAACCCTGATTGTGTTGTAAACCCTGGGAGCGCGTGCGTCCCGCACGCATGCGGGCAAGATGCCCAATGCTGCTAAGTTTTTGCCTTCGTCGCCGCTATGCCGCGTGAGAATGCGGTATCTTGGGAGACGGCTTGCCGCGTTCCCGTTCATCCGGTATCCTACATCGTCAGGAAACGATGAACCGGGAACCTTCCAAGCGATTCCCGGCCCAGCACATGAAGGAGCTGTCATGACTACTCCCAAACCCATGATACCACCGACCCCCGAAACGCTTTTCCCCATTTTCGGCGAATGTTTCTCACGCCCCCTCCTGCAACGCTGGCTCCAGCAACAGCAGCATCCCAAACGGTTGTACTGGTCCGTGTTCACCCCCTTGTTGACCCTCTGGTGTCTGGTGCTGCAGCGCCTCAACAAGGATCATACCCTGGATGCCGTCGTCAGCCATGTCCATACCGGCGCAGCCGACACCCTCGATCCGTATGCGGCGCCGGTCTCCGCTCGCCTCACGTCGGAAAACACCTCGGCCTTGAGCCAGGCCCGCTCTCGGCTCCCCCTCTCCCTCGTCCAGTGGGCCATCCACCAGGTTCGCCACGTCCTGACCACCCGACTACCAGCGGCCCAGCAAACGTGGAAGGGGTTTCGTGTGCGGCTCCTGGATGGCACCACCTTCGGCTTGCTCCGGACCGATGACCTGGATCAAACGTATGGGCACGCCCAGAACCAGCGTGGCCCCACATCCTGGATCACGGTGCGCTCAGTCGCGGCCTTCTGTTGGTATACCCAGATGCTCATCGGGTATACCGAAGGGTCGGAACGCACCAGTGAGCAAGCCATGGTGCGTTCCGTGATGGAACAGGATACTCCGGGGGCGGTGTATGTGGGGGATACCAATTTCGGGGTCTATCGGGTGGTCCAGGTTGCGGCGGCCAGCGGCCACGACCTGGTTGTGCGGTTACAAACGACCCGGTTTCATACCTTACGGCGCACCGTGGATACCCCCGCGCCCATCACGTCAGGCCAAGCGTGGGACGTGACCTGGGAACCCTCCGGGAAGCCCGATCCCACCCTGCCGAATCCAGCGGTTGCGGGACGGATATGCTATGTCCAACTGCACAAAAAAGGGTTTCGTCCCAAAGATTTGTATCTGTTCACCACGTTACGCGATGCAACGACCTATCCGGTGGACGAGATCGCGGCGTTGTATGGGGAACGCTGGCAGGTGGAGTTGGACTATCGCCATCTCAAGACGACCCTTGAGATGGACACCTTTGCGGTAAAGCAGACCGCGATGTTCCGTCTGGAACTCGCGGCGGGGTTGCTCACGTACAATTTGATTTGCGGGATGATCCTGCGGGCGGCGCAGCACGCCCATCTGTGCCCCCAGCGGATCAGTTTTGCCCAATGCTGGCGACGAATCCGCGATACGTGTTTGGTGGGGGTGCCCGATTGGGTCTGGCTGACGAACGATCCCCACACCTACCTTCTGGGGCGTTTGGCGCGGTGTCGTCTTCAGCACCAACCCTGGAAAGTCGCGCACGAACCGCGCAAGGTGCGCGCACGTCCCCGTTCCTATCCGCCGCTACGCGGTGATCGGAATGCCGCGCGGCGGGCGGTGTTGGTCGAACTGGGGGCGGTGGATGTCCCACCCCTCGATGAGTCGCTTGACGCGAATCGTCCGTCGGAACGATCCGATGGGGCGGTCGCCCCACCGGACAATACCCCGCAGCGGCACCCTCGATTGACGGCACCTGGATGCAGGATGGCAAATGCTTAGCAGCATTGGGCCAGAGGCCCGCGTTCCCAGGTATATCGTTTACGAGCCACATGAGATTGCTATATACCAAACAAAAGAACATGTACCTGTTAAAAAATGGAACCAGGAAAAAAAGAAAAAAGGAGAAAACGGTTATGCAAAACCCATCACATACACCCATACAGCACAAAGCGCAAACACAGATACAAACGTCGCGTGTGATACGTCGTCTTTTGACTGTACGGAACAAAGGTATTCGTGTGCTGCTGGCGTCTGTCATACTGCTGGTGCTATGCGCTCTGGTGGTACAACCCTTGCCAGCCTATGCCGCAGACTATACCGCTGGTACGTTTGCAGAACTGGAGACGGCTATTACCAACGCGAACAGCACGAGCAGCGACGACACCATTACGCTTTCTGCCGATATTACCCTCACCGGTGCGTTGCCCGCCATTGCCAACAATGGTAGCCTCACGATTGAGGGCGCCGGCCACACCATTGACGGAGCCGGGGCAAACCGCATTTTCTCCATAGACAGTAACGCCAATGTCATAATAAAACAAATAATGCTT
>DAOTUI010000292.1:0-5069 GCA_034437035.1 Chloroflexaceae bacterium | reverse complement strand
CGCCCACGGGATGATTATAGAGCAGGCTTGCGCCCACGGTCGAGAGCACCAGTCGCTTGGTGGGGGTCATGGCTGGGAGCCTTTCTGCGGTATCGGTTGCACGGATCATCTCCGGTTTCAGCGCTTCCCATCAGGATGATGTGTGCGTACCATCTTCCATATCTTTTGCAAACCAGTCAAACTGTTGCGCGATAATCCTGAGATCAGGGAGTAATGTGCGAAAGTCGCGGACAAGTTGGTGTGCTGATTTCGCTTTCATGCGCATTCCAGCATGAGCAATATCGTTTCGCAGCTCGGTGAGGCGGTTCCATACCTTTAACATGCGACTCCTTTCTGGAAGTGCAACTATCAGCTTGTTCAATTCCTCGGAGGAACCTGCGATCTGTTTGCCGCCGCTGGTACGAAGTTCATTGAGCGCCTGTTCAATCGGCTGGCGGCCTGTGTCTCGATCAAGCATCGCTCGTCCGGCATGTTGGCAGAGCAGTGAAACCATCCACTCGCGTGCCAATGTAACCGCCTGAATAATTTGGTTCTTCTCAAGATACCACTCGATCAGATCAAGCTGAATACGCAGGTTGTCTGGCAACATGTCGGCCTGGGCAGCCTGGTCCAGTGCCAGTCGGTCGTATGTCTGTTCAATGCGTTCTGCTAATAAGGCAAATGGACGTGCGGTTGTCTCAAGTTGCTGGCGGCCTGTTTCCAAACATTCGACAAGACTGTTCCCAGCTTCCATCGTTTCAAGGGGACGGTTTAAGCGCAGTGCGAGCGAAACCTGTTCCATGGATTGTGCCGCTTGTCTCAGTGTTTTGCCAAGGTCGCGTGCGTGCAAATTGTCCCGCATCAATGGCCCTGGCGGCATCCCCTGGCGGAGCAAATATGCCAGGTCATGGGCATCACCATCACGAATAAAACGATCCGCCGCTACTGTCCAGTCAAGCAGTGTCACAAACGGTGTCAGGTCAAATACAGGTGAGATATTGGCTTGACGATCGCGGGCGTCGTATGCGCCATAAATAATTGCCTGGAGGTGAACATTGCGTGCAGCGCGTAGATAGACGGCGGCCAGCAGGGATAACATAGGCAATGACCGAAACGAATAGGTGATATCAAAAACCACGGTATCATTATCCTCAACCGCTGCCGTAAGCGCATCAAAGGTTTTCCACAGATCGGGCTCACTCGCTCCATTGGGAATATCAACCTGGCGATATGGGACCCCCATGTGGTCGAACTGCTCGCGTAACATCACCCAATTCGCATGATGTGCTACGTCCGGAGTAACACATACCTGTATCTCGTCGAAGTTGAAGAACGTCGCTAATGCCACGGGGAATAGTTTCGTTTCACAGCGGTGTCCATGAAACTCGTATGTGGTTGTCTTATAATCCGTAAGACCCAGGAAGGTAATTGCTTTTAGCATGGGTCTACCTCCCATCCTTAAGACGTGCCACTAACTCCTGATACCAACCTTTTTGGGCAAAGCGTTTGTGCTCACCCGCCCGTTCAATCCGGTCGCTAATAGCCTGCAAAACCTGGTGGTAGAGCCTATCAGAGAGTGCAAGTCGTTGTGCTTCCTGGTAAAACTTGTTGATCTCCCGGGTAACGCGTGGATCAGGCAACTCGTCTATGCGCTTGAGTATATCACCCACCACCTGCTGATGTGGATCAACTGGCGGTGGCGTTGGTTCGTCCAACAGCATCCGCCCATACCCGCTGCTGGTCTTCGCGCCGATGCCCAGTTCGCGCAGGGCATGCCCCAGGAGGTCAAAGGTGAGGTTGACCCAGGCATCACAGCCGGGTTGCGCCGCCAGCGCGATCAGGTAGTTGCCGGTGGCGCTGAGGAACGGGATCGGAGTGGGGCTGTCCCAGTCGGCGGGGGGAGCGTCTTTGCCCTGATAGTAGTCAGGATGATGCACCGTAATCACATCCGGCCAGAGCGCCTGCCCATTATGCTCTGACCCCGGCACATACAGCGCATCAAAGAAGGTGACATACCCGGCCTGCTCGGTATCACCAAAGACAACGTTGTAGGGCTGCCCGGCGACCCACTGCTTTGCCTGGCGCTGCCCTATGCACTCGCCCCACTCCGTCCCTGCCAGCCGGGTGCGCACAAACATCGCCGCCAGCCCCTTGAGCGCGCTACCGGGGATGTAAGGCACGCCATAGGTGCGATGCAGTGTGACGGAGGTCTCCAGCACGCTTTCATCTCCCAGGCCGATGACCATACGCCCCAGCGTGTGAGCCTCGCGGCAACGTGCGCCCAGATCTTCAAGTGTCGCTTTCCAGCGATTAAAAAACATGGAATACCCAGCCATGATCGGCATACCGGCAGTTTCCTTGATCAGACAGGACTGCGGTGTACCAACTTCGGGGTCAGCTTTTTCACCACGCTTAAGCTGATAAGCAAGATATTTATCGAGCCAGAGACCAGCATGGCCGGCCTGTTCTACGTTAACCTTCTGGTCAAATACATTGCGCCGTGACTGGATCATTCGTTATCTCCTGTTTCTTCACCGGGCTGGACATCCAGTACCGACTGGGCAAAGCGTTTGTACCAGAGCAGCGCGTCAAGCACCTTCTGCGTCAGATGCATATATGCGGTAAGATTATCCTCACGGCTGCGTTTAAGGAGTGTTGCAGAGTCTGTCTGAATGGTTACTTCAGCAATATGAGCGAGCAACTTATGCTGTAACTCTTCTTTATCGCCTCGTGCTTCGACAAATGCCAATGCCTGGGCTAATCCGGCAGTGCGAATGAGTATCGGCAGTTTGTGGGCCATTCCGCCATACTTTTTACGTTGCTTTTTATCCAGATCTGCCAGTGGCTTCACCTGTGCATACACCTTGGCAGCATACTCCTGTTCGCGGGTACGCATCACTTAGCCTCCTTTGCCGGCATCACCCGGCACAGGCCGCGCCCGACCGTCGCCTTGCCGCCCAACTGCATGGGTTTGCCGGTACACGCTTTGATAACCTCGAAGATCTGATCCGTGTCATACTCGGTTTTGCCGTTAGGCGCGGCCAGCAGCATCCCGGCCAGGATAGTCTCGGTGGGCAGCGCCTCCTCATACCAGAGCCCGCCCTGCTGGACGGTTTTGGTCGCCTCTTGCAGCTTGATCCGCGCAGTAATCTCAGTCGCCGTGGTGAGCAGGAAGGTCAGCACATTGTCGTGAACAATGCAGAAGCGTTGGGTGAGGAATGTTTGCCATGCGCTATCGTCGAAGATCTGCCGGCCGATCCAATCGGCCCATGCTTGTGCGCTTGCCTCGCGCTGGGCTGTCAGGTCCAGATCTTCCAGGTAGACCGCACTATCATCAACAATCAGCGTGCAGCCGTCCGCAACAACGCACTGGTTCTCCGTTGTCGGATCGGGCGGGAGATCTGCTGGCATGCTCAGGTTGACATCCTGGAGTTCCCGCGCAAAGCGGCGCAGCACATAGGGCGATGTTACCCAGGCGAAAGTACCGGCCAGGCTGCGGATGGGCAGCAGGAGCAGGCGCTGGTCGGAGAAGTGAACCGCCCCGGCATGCAGGTCGCCATCTTTCGTTTCGGGACCAAACACAGCCGTGCGTTTTTTCTCATCTTCACAGGCAGTGCGCAGCGTCCCCTTGAGCGACGAGCCGGGCAGGTAGGGCAGACCGGTCGCCTTCTCGCGGGCGATGGGCAGGTCAATCACCCCGACGCCCTGGCCGGTCCCGGCATGCAGCGGCGCAAGCGCATGGGTAAAGAACAGACGAGTGTTCATGCGGTATCTCCTGATGTATATTGCAATTGTCTTGTCCGTCGGCGTGATCCGGCATCATCTGGCGTGATCCGGCATCATCTGGCGTGATCCGGTGTGATCGGTAGGGGCGCAGCATGCTGCGCCCCCACGGGCGGCTGGGATGATTATTACAGTGTGTCGAGAAAGGCTTGCAGGACATCGGTTTTGCCCTGAAGAATATCGATTCGCGCTGCTTCTTTCGCATCAAGTTCGGCAACAACTCCTGGATCGTCCGGCGCATCCTTCAGTTTTAAGCCACCCGGTGGTTGCGCTGGCCCCGCCAGAATGAGTGCCAACCCTACGAATTGCCCATCGGCACATGCCAGTGGTCGCAAGATAAGTGGACTGGCAAGCCGATCATGGTTAACCCCCTGGAGTGTTGTGTCCGGCGGATCACCATCTTTGAAATGGAAAATTATTGGTAGCCCAAAGCCGGCGCGTGGAAATCGATTTGCTCCAGATGGAACGGGAGTATTCTGCTTACCCTTCGTCTTTTGCCCTACGAGCCGCCGTACGGAGTCTGGCTCAGGCCAGGAATGATTTTGTGTACTACGGAAGTTCCTGAGTCTGGTGATTAAAAATCTCCAGCGATCTAGTGCGTCCGCTGATGGACGCGTTATTTTGAACTTCACTTGAGGATGCAGATGCTGCCATGGAATTTCCTGTAATTCTAGTCTGGTGATTTTATGGTGCTGCATTTCCTGTTGCATCCATTCTTGGAATTGTTGAGGATTTGCATCAGGCAAACGAAGCACGATTGCTTTCCCCGCTTCTTCGATCTTTTCACAGCATAGTGCCCCAAACCCCCGCCGCGTCCGCGCGCCAATTCCGCCAAATGTTTCCCATGCCCAGAGTGCTGCTTCGATTTCGCTCTGGTTATTACATGGAAAAGAGATGCTAAAGGTGAAGGTAACACCAGTCCACACAGGTGTAATTTCCATGCCGGGTTGTTGATCTTCCCGTCTGGGTTGTAATGGAAACGCAGCATACCCGGGCACATTCGATCCTTTGCGAGAGCGGAGTTTTGGGTTTCGTACAGTCCCTTCAACCACGAACGGAATATCAGGAGTTCCTTGCGTCCACTCCGTCACCACCACCTCCACCTTCGATGGTCCACCACCCTGCTCATTGCCGGCCGCACCCCAGAGGGCATCCTCGGCCTCCTTCATCCGGGCCAGGTTGCCGCTGAACTGCCCGCCGCGCGTGGCACGCCACCAGAAGCGCAGGTGGCCGCGAATCTCGCCGGCGCGCACAACCGTCACCGGGTCACACCGGCCCGGTTCGACGCCGCCGCCAAAGAGCGGGGT
>DAOTUI010000291.1:0-1923 GCA_034437035.1 Chloroflexaceae bacterium | reverse complement strand
TACCCGGATACTCCGCGCGAAAACAGTCTGATTCGCATGGCGGATTACCTGGCTACCGAGCAGCAGGCGGATGACGCCATTGCCTTTGCTGACTGGCAGGCCTTCGATACGACCTTCCTGATCCATCCTGATCTGGAGAATGTGTATGTTTTAGCTGCCCCAACAATCAGCCGGGTGCAGTTTGCCGGACGGGATGAGTGGCTGGCCCGGCTATCGTATATGAACTGGCCCCATCTGGAAAATGTCCAGCCGGTAGCAGAGTTTGCGCCCTATCACCAGCGGGTCTGGCTGGTACTCACAAATTATACCTATACAATTGAGTATCAGCGTGAGGTAAATCAGACATGGCTGGAAACCCATGGTCGTCTGGTTGAGGAAAGAGACTTTGAGCGTGCCAGGGTCTTTCTCTATGAGATTGAGCCACATGAATAGGCATACGCCCGTTCCGCCGTCGGAGCCAGTTGCTCCCAGGTAAATGTCTGTACTACGGCGCGTGCGGCGCTGCTTAATTTTTGGCGCAAGTCGGCATCTTCCAGCAGCAGCAGGGTTGCGCGTGCCAGGGCAGCAGGATTACCGGGAGGAACCAGCAGGCCGCTCTGCCGATCTTCGATATACTCGCCTACCTGACCCACGCGTCCTGCGACCACTGGTAGTCCGGCAGCCATCAACTCCAGTAGTTTAACCGAGCAGCGGGCCCGGTTAATAAGTGTATCATCGAGTGGTACAAGCGCAATGTCAGCGGCGGCCAGCAAAGCGGGGATGTCTTGCGGTTCAACCCACCCGCGGTAGTCAATGGTTTCAGCAATACCGGCGCGCCGAGCCAGACACAGTAGTTCCCCTTCTTCGCCGCGCTCACCCCGGCCCACTACCAGCAGACGTACCGTTGGAACCTGAGCAACTATAGCGACGAGTGCCGCAATCAGATCGCGCAGATCAAACTCCCAGAAGCGCGTGTACAACAACAATGTTGGCTGGTGTAGCGTAGTGCCGGTAGCCCGGGCATCCGGGTTGCGCGTGTGGTGCTCATTCTCTGACTGGAGCACACCATTTGGCAGGTAAAAGACCTGTGCTGGTGGTACGCCAAACCCCCAGATCTGCGTCTCGAGCGTGCGACTGGCAACAGTAACGGCATTGGCGCGGCGTGGGAGATCACGCTCCTGCCAGGCAAAGACCGTTTTGGCTATCCGGGGATAGGGCAACAGATCATTCCATCCGCCCCAACCCTCCCAATCATCGGTGTCAACGACCAGTGGTACACTCGGGTGCAGTTGGCGTGCCAGCAAAGCCGCCAGGCCACTATAGCCCTTGGGCTTAAACAGATGCAGCAGATCAGGGCGTGGGTGCAGTGCCTGGCGCAGGAGCGCGATAACGAACTGGAGCGTGCCGGCAGGACCGGGCAGGCCAGGAAGCGGAATATGCATTACCGGGACACCGGCATAATCTACACAGGTTCCGGCATCCTGGGGATTATGCACTGGCGGTGCCACAATGCGAACGCTGTGCCCACGCTGTACCAGTGCCTGAGCCAGTGGTAGCATTCGTACGGCGAGAGTTCCCTTGGGGCGGATGCCAAAGGGCGCAAGCATAGTGATATGTAACCTGGACATCTTATCTCACCGTTTACTTATTTTCGGAACCGATTCATGAAGTCAGCTTACTAGAAGTTTAAAGCCAACCGTCTTATAAAGTGATTATTTCTCACGGTGGCTGCTATTATTGATATCCAAACAAAGTGATATTAGGAAACTTTTTTAATATCTTAAAAATAAATAAACGTAAAGTTGCCTCCGATTTTTTGAGCCTTCTATAGAATATAAGTCGGCTTTATTGCTCAATACTCTCAAGGGCTTTATCTGAGATATTATGACCATCGTTAGTCGATGGCAACCGATAAACATAAGCATAATCAATTCCATGAATACG
>DAOTUI010000290.1:0-25012 GCA_034437035.1 Chloroflexaceae bacterium | reverse complement strand
CAAAGGATGGGATATTCTGTTGCGGGCATATCGTGCTGCCTTTCGTCCCTCCGATCCTGTCCTGCTAATTCTGAAGGTTGACTGCCGGGTACCTGCTGCCAATCCCGTGCGAGAACTGGCGCAATTCCTGCCCCAACCCTCACCGCGCGTAGCTCTTATTTATAATCAACCGTTGACATTGGAGCAAATGGTTGAATTGTATCAATGTGCCGATTGTTTTGTGTTGCCAACGCGCGGGGAAGGATGGGGGATGCCAATTCTGGAGGCGATGGCCTGTGGAACACCGGCAATTGCAACCAACTGGAGTGGACCAACGACCTTCGTAAATGAAGCGAATGGCTATCCGCTGCCGATCCAGAGTCTGCGTGCGACTGATAGTTTTAATCCATATTATCAGCACGCACGCTGGGCTGTGCCAGACGAAACTGCCCTGGTGGATATGTTACGCCATGTTGCTGCCAACCCCGAAGAACGCCGGCAAAAGGGTCAGATAGCTGCTCAGGAAGCCCAGCGCTGGAGTTGGCCCCGAAGTATAGATAGTATATGTCAGCGTCTGGCAGCAATATAAACTAAACCCGAGATGTGTATCTCACCTCGCTATCTGGTCGGCACGCCTGGCACCAAGGTATATCCAGGCGTGCCGGCCACCAGATGACACGGCCATCTGCTCTTTACGGCACTTCCAGCACCGGGCAGTGGGCGTAGCGCAGCACATGCGTACTCACGCTACCCAGCATATCGCGCAGGTTGCTGCTGCCACGCGTGCCCATAATGATCAGATCGATATTATGATCGCCGGCGGCGGCAATAATTGCCTCGGCGGCCGGGCCGGTACGCAACTCGCCCCGTGCCTGCACACCATCCTCGCGCAACTGCTGCACAACCTCGTCGACCAGCGCCTGTGCTACCACACGATGCTGATCGACCAGCGCCTCGTAGCCGGTATAACTCGCGTAGCGCTCAGGTGGTTCGTACGCATGCAGCACCAGAATTTCCGCCGACTCGACGCGGGCAATATGGCCCGCATACAACACTTCCCGCTCAACCACGGGTGATCCATCCGTTGCCAGGAGAATGCGCTTGAACATTGTCGGACTCCTTGTAATCCGTAATCCGTAATCCGTAATCCGTAATCCGTAATCCGTAATCCGTATGCCGTATCCCGTGATCGGTATGCCGTATCCCGTGATCGGTATGCCGTATCCCGTAGTTCATCGTCTGTTTCTTCTTTTTCAGACTTCGGACTTCGGACTTCGGACTTCGGGATACGGATTTCAGACCCAGCATCACATCTGATCTTTGTATGCAATTACCTGGCGGCGCAACTCTTTCAACGCGCTGCTCAAGACCGATTGAATATGCCTGGCCGACCCGGTTTCCCGGTTACTCAACAGCTTATTCGGCAGCGAGAGGCGCAGCAGGATTTCTACATCCTCGACCCCTTCGGCATCGCTGACAATAACACGTAGCATCGAATCTTCGGGAAACTTCGCCATAAGCGGATCGAGCTTCGACGTCTCTTTGTCAACATAATCACCAAAGTCTTCTGGCAGGCTCACATGGGTTGCCTGATTCGAGAATTGATACTGCATAGATACTCCCTTCATTCACCCATCGGGACGGCGCGTATGCCGTCCTGACGTTATTACGCTTATTCGACCACAGGTGCGGCAACGGTTTCTTCGTGCAGCACCCGGGGTAATACCTCGTCCATATGACTGACAAACAGGATTTCCAACTTCTCGCGTATCTCGGCCGGGATCTCGCGCAGGTCGGGTTCGTTATCCTTCGGCAGCAGCACCGTGCGAATACCCACCTGCTGCGCGGCCAGCACCTTCTCCTTCACGCCGCCAATCGGCATCACTTTGCCCCGCAGCGTAATCTCGCCGGTCATCGCAACATGCTTATAGGTTGGCCGGCCGGTCAGCGCCGAAACCAGTGCGCTGACCATAGTAATACCCGCCGATGGTCCCTCTTTCGGAACGGCGCCCGCCGGAACATGGATATGGATATCGTGCTTCTGGAGAAAATCCTCCGGGATATCCAGCATCTTTGCGCGTGAGCGGGCATAGGTCAACGCAGCCTGGGCCGACTCACGCATGACTTCGCCCAGTTGCCCCGTCAGGATAAGCTGACCCCGGCCCGGCACCACGCTGGCCTCGATAAAGACAATATCACCACCAACCGGTGTCCAGACCAACCCGGTGGCAATGCCGACCTCGTCCTCGTCCAGCAGGGTTTCTTTGCGGAAGCGCGGCGGCTCCAGCAGTTCATCCAGATCGGCGGCATCGACCTGAGGCGGGATGGCGCGTCCCTCGGCCAGGCGCGTCGCCATTTTGCGAAAAATTGCCCCAACCTGTCGCTCCAGGCTGCGCACCCCCGCCTCGCGCGTGTATTCCAGAATCAGCCGGCGCAACGCCGCATCGGTGATTTCCAGTTCGCGGCCCGCCATGCCCTGCTCAGTCTGCTGGCGCGGCACCAGATAGCGCCGGGCGATAATCAGCTTCTCCATCTCGGTATAGCCCGACAACTCCACCACCTCCATGCGGTCAAGCAAGGGACCGGGGATGGTGTCGGCCCGATTGGCGGTGCAGATAAAGAGCACATGGCTGAAGTCAAACGGCACATCCAGGTAGCGGTCTACAAAGGCATTATTCTGCGCCGGGTCGAGCAACTCCAGCAGTGCTGAGGCCGGATCGCCCTGAAACCCCACGGTCAACTTGTCAACCTCGTCAATCATCATCACCGGGTTGTTAGTGCCCACACGGTTGATATTCTGAATGAAGCGGCCCGGCACTGCGCCGATGTAGGTGCGGCGGAAGCCGCGGATCTCGCTCTCATCACGCACACCACCCAGGGCAATGCGGGCAAACTCGCGGCCCAGCGCGCGTGCAATCGACTGCCCCAGGCTAGTCTTCCCTACCCCCGGCGGCCCGACAAAACAGAGAATCGGCCCGCGGACGCGCTCTTCGCCTTGCTCATGTTGCAATTTGCGTACCGCCAGATATTCGATAATGCGATCTTTGATCCGCTCCAGATTGTAATGGTCTTCGTCCAGGATGGTGCGTGCCTGCTGCAGATCAAAGTTGTCTGCGGTATTCTTACTCCAGGGCAGATCAATTAACCACTCCAGGTAGGTGCGCACCATGCCCGCCTCGGCTGCTCCCGGCGGCATGCGCTCCAGTCGGCCAAGCTCACGCTCGGCTTCGCGGCGCGGCTCCTCCGGCAGGTCGGCTTCTTCCAGGCGGCGGCGCAGTTCGGCCGCCTCGGCCGACTGCTCATCGGTTTCGCCCAGCTCACGCCGGATCGCCTCCAGTTGCTGGCGCAGAATATACTCACGCTGCGTGCGGGACATGGCTTCCTGGGCCTTCTGCCCGATAGCCATAATCTCCCGCTCGCGCCCCAGGTGCCCCCGGATCAACTGCAGCCGCTCCTCCAGATCGATGGCGTCGCGCACCTCCTGCTGCTGCTCCGGTCGCAGGTTAATATTTGCAGCAATCAGATCGGCCAGCGTACCGGGATCAGGCGTGTTGGCCGCCGCAACCGCCAGTTCGTCGGGGAGTTGCGCGCCGGCCTGGACAACCTCCTGAAACGTGGTCAGCACATTGCGCGACAATGCTTCAACCTTCAGCGATACCTCGGTCGGCTCCGGAATAATCGTCAGGCGCGCCGTGGGATAGGGCTCGGTGCTGAGCATCGCTGCGATCTGGACACGCGCCTGCCCCTGGAGCAATACCTGGACATTGCCGTCGGGCATGCGCAGCATACGCATAATTTGTGCCGCAGCCCCGGTCCGCCCCAGATCGGCCGGGTCAAACATCTCGCTCGACTGACTGCGCCAGAAGACCGCCAGCATTTTTTCTTCGGCGAGGGCGGCATCATCAACCAGTTTAACCCAGGTCGGGTTGCCGATTGCCAGCGGCAGCAGCATGCTGGGAAAGAGCACTGCATTGCTGATCGGCAGGATCGGCAGCACAGAGGGGATCGTCTCCGGGTTCTGTGTCTCGGTTGTTCCATTGACATCACTGGTCATTCCTGCCCTCCCTCCGTCACACTAATAATAACCCGCTGGGGCGTACGACGGGCAAACGGGAGCACAACCTCCAGCAACCCATGCTGGTAGCGGGAATCGGCCTGCTCTGTGTCGATAGCAACCCGCAGCGGAATCTCGACGCGGAAGGGACAGGATGGAATCTCCATGCGTTCGATGCGCTGCAACCCTGGCGGCGGGGTCATCTGGCGCATGCCCGCGATGCGAACCAGGTTGACCTCAACATCGATCTGCAACTCACGCGGGTCGACCCCGGCTAACTCGGCCACAATGATCACGGCCTGCCCGGTTTCGTAGATATTGAGCGCGGGCTGCCAGGAACACTGCTCAAAGGTAACATAGGGATAGCGAATGGTAAACACATGCAAGCCCGACTTCTGTGAATCACTCACCGCACTTCTCCTTCTTTCACAAAGGTAGAACATGAAACATAATATGGGAAATTTGATGTGCGCTGTTCTGTTGCCTGGATGACTACAGGGTTGGAGAAAACCGACAAACAGAGGAACGCAGACCAGAGCACGCCCGGCGCAGCGCTATCGGATACCGTGTTTGTTCTTTGTTCTCGATTTGTCTATTCTTGCCTTAGTATAGCATGCTCAATGCCGGCGTTACAGCGCGTGGAATGCAAGAGAGCGGTCGTGCATTTGATACACCTTTGTGGTATTATTATGCATCATAGTGTGGACCGCGGTCCGATCACCCCGATCCCCTGACAGACGCCTCACAACCAGTGGGGCATCGTTCAAATACTGTAACAATTGCATATCAGGTTACATGAGTTACGTGGCACGACTTTCAAATCAGGTACGTACTCTCCGGGAAGACATCTTCGCCCCTGCCGGAGGCGCTATCTGCTTCCGTACAAGTGACCGCGTAAGTCGTGTCGGATCACATGATTCCATTGTTGCTCAGGCATGTGGCAACAGGAACATTTCTGCGTGTAATTCCTGCGCGGCGGCATGCGTGCCGCTATCCAGAACCGGGCCATAGTGCGTGGTAGCAGAGCTGCTGCTGTCCAGAGCCACAAACAGAATTTCGCATACGAGGAGTAAGGTCCATGCAGAGCGAACATCAACTTCCACCCGTCGATCGTCCGTTTTCGCCCGAGCAACCGGACGAGCGCCCGAAGATTTCGGCACTCCACGCTACAACCATCTCGCTGCCTGATCGCATCCGGCGGGGTTTTCAGACTACCCGCGCACACTCCTTGCCGCTGTTGCAACGCTTTCTCGTGGTTTGCATTGGGGCAATTATTGCGGCACTCGGCTACAGCCTGTTTCAGTTGCCCTTTAACCTGGCGGGCGGCGGTCTGAGCGGCGTCGGTATCATCGTGAACCACTTCACCGGCTGGCCCGTGGGGACGCTCTATTTTCTGCTGAATATTCCGCTGCTCATTATCGGCTTCTCCTCGCTGGGCCGCTGGAAATTCCTGATCTCAACGCTACTGGCAGTCTGGGTGTTTGCGGTGGCGACCGATCTGTTTGTCCACTATCTGCCTACGCTGCTGGCGCCCTACCCGTTGACCAATGATATGCTGCTCAGTGCAATGTATGCCGGGCTGATCAGCGGTATCGGGACGGGAATTATTTACACTATGGGCGGCACGCTGGGAAGCACCGGCATTCTGGCGCGGATTATCCAGCAGAAGACCGGCTTTCCGCTGAGTCAGGCGTACCTCTACGCCGACGGCTCGATCATTCTGGTATCAGGGATTGTCTTTGGGTGGGAGATTGCGCTGCATGCGCTGCTGATGATGTTCCTCAACGGGCTGGCCTCGGATTTCACCCTCGAAGGCCCCAGCACGGTACGCACAATTACGATTGTGACGCAGCATCCCGCGCAACTCACGTGTGCCATCCTGGAGACAACCCATCTGGGGGTTAGCTCCTGGTCGATCAACGACGGCTATACCGGGCAGGATTATGCGATGATTATCTGCACGGTCCACCGTCCACATGTCCGCGAGGTCAAGCGCGTCGTCGCAACCACCGACCCGGAGGCGTTTGTGGTCATCGGTAACTCGCACCAGGCGCTGGGCCGGGGATTTGCGCCGCTGCGGTAGCGCGTGTTTGGCAACTGCCCCGCTATCCGGTATCATGGGCAGCATATTCAGCAGAATGAGACACGACAATGAAATGTGAGAAATTAACCCGGTTATGTGATTCACACGAGTTACGCGGTGGTTCATCAAACCGGGCGTTTCACCCGGTGAGCGGCAGAATCGCCTGCGGCAGCATGGGACACTTTTTATCTTTTTCACAAAAATGTTGCACGGAGTGCAACATTTTTGTGAAAAAGAATAGAATCTACCGCCCTGCCAGAGGCGATATCTCTCTTCTGCGGAAGAGACCGCGTCACTCGTGTGATTCACTGGAGTCCCGGCTTTCGCCGATGGATGCCTGCCGGGACGGCGGCATACTGAAGAAAAGGCCCGATCCGGCTGAAGCCGGGACTCCGGTCCAGCGATGTCCAGATGAAAAATTCAACGTTCATTAGCGTGTCTGACCAGGGATGCGGAGGAGCAACCATGAGCCTGCCAACGTACCAGGATATTGAGTATCTGGCCTATCACGGGGTGCGCCTCGAGATCACCGGCGGTCGCACGACCTGGGAAGCGCTGCCGGGCGCGCTACATCATGGTGTTGTAGATGATATTCGGCAGAATCTTACCCGTCTTAACCCGCCGGATGCCGCCTGTGGCTGCTTTCACATCGCTGATACCTATATCGAGTTCGCGCCGGCTCTGCTGCGGCGACCGGATATTGCGATCTTTTGTGAAAAACCGCCGCGCCCTGATGGAGCGCTGACGGGCATCATACCCGGCGCGGTGATAGAAGTTCTCAGCGCCGGGTATGAGCAGAAGGACCGTGACGCCGTTACGCTCTACCTGGGACACAATGTCCAGGATGTCATCCTGGTTGACCCACGGCAGGGTACCCTGGAGTGGCATACCTTTGATCAGCCACGTCGCCAGCTTGATCTTCCTACGACATGCACAGCCCGGATGGGCTGCGTGATCCAGGTTGACCGGCCCTGATATCACGGTCGCCACGCCGGACGTGAGTCCCCGGCCAGGCTGTGGGTGATATTGACCTGCCCCGTACCATCGGCCTGCATCACATAGATCTCCGCGTTGGCATCGCGGTTTGAACGGAAGGCAATATAGCGCCCATCCGGGGACCAGCTCGGCTCGCCGTCGAAAGTCGGGTTGCTGGTCAACTGCGTCAGACCAAAGCCATCAAACTCAACCACATAGATATCGCGGTTGCCACTGCGCGTTGACGGGAATGCCATCCGCAGGCCGTCGCGTGTCCAGTTGGGACAACCGGCATCATCGATGAAACGTACCGTCTCCGCGCCATCGGCCGTGGTGATAAAAATCGCCGTTGCGCCGGCCTGCTCCCGCAGAAAGCTCAACCGCGAGCCGGTGATCCATGCCGGGCAGCCATCGTACGCGGGCACATTCGTCAGGCGGCGCTGCTCACTGCCATTGGCATTCATCAGATAAATTTCAAAACCGCCAAAGGGTGTATCGCGATCAGACTGAAACGCGATCCGCGTGCCGTCGGGCGACCAGGCCGGGTAGATCTCGCGGAAGGTGTTGCTGGTCAATTGGCGCAGGCCGCTACCGTCGGCATTCATCACAAAGATCTCCGGGTCGCCATCCCGGTCGGAGACAAAGGCGAGTTGCCGGCCATCGGGCGACCAGGCCGGCTGGTCATCCCAGCCCGGGCTGTTTGTCAGGCGGGTCAGACCGGACCCATCGGCATTGATCAGGTAGATCTCACCGCGCGAGTCATCCCGGTCGGAGGAGAAGGCAATCTGCCCGGTTGCGCCAGGCATGGCGGCCAGTTCGCGCCCCAGATGGCCCGACAACACATTGAATGGTGGCGCATTCTCCGGGTGCAGTTCCAGGCGGGCCCGCTCAAACCACTGCACTGTGCGCGTCTCACCATCGCTGAGGCGCTCAGTTTGCGCTTCGCTCAGGGGCAGCCCAAACAACGCCAGACTCTCGGCCAGACTGCTGCCGGGCAGTCCATCCAGTTCCAGGCCGTTGCTCTGCCAGAACGTGAGAAATTCGCCACAGACATTATGGCTGGTCTCCGGAAAGAAGCGGCAGTCGGTCAGCGGGCCGGTGGCCTGCGGAAAGTTGCGCCAGTTACGCCCCTGCTGCACCAGCAGGTCGGCACCGAGACGCCCCAGTTGCACATCATAGGGGCGCGCATTCTCCGGGTGCAATTCCAGGCGCACCCGTTCAAACCACTGCACCTGGCGTGATTGACCTTCAATCGTTGCCTCTTGCTCCGGCGCGATGGGGAAGCCAAACACGCGCACGCCGCCATTCTGTTCCCAAAACTCGCGGATACGCCCGGCGATACAGTGACCAGTCTCCGGGAAGCAGACCTGACCGACCTGCGCCCGCAGTTCTGCCGGCGGGGTGGTGGTCAAGATGAGCATCCAGAGCAGGCTCAGGCACGCGATCAACCGGAGCCGGCGATGGGTTTTCGGAAGGGGTAAGCGCATGGAAAGCATTGAACGGTCTCCTTTTCCAGGCGAGTGACGAAAGTTGTTCAGCCATGTTATACCACTTCGCCGGCCGGGATGAAAGGTGACAAAAGCAAGCATCCCTCTCAGGTGCAGGCGTTTTGTGGTAGGGACGCGCTTCTGCGCGTCCGCAGCCCGTCCCGATGCGGGACATGTTCTTCTGGAGCGACGGTCTCTGCCGGTCCAACCAACCGCATTCCACTGCGATCTGGCGAAAAGCCTGCATGTGAGAGCTACCCCATCCACCCCACCAGTGCTGCCCCCACCCATCCGACGATCAGCAGCAACCCGAACTGTAGATGTAACTGTGCCGTCTGCTGGAGCACTGGCTGGAGTGCGCCCGGCTCCCGCGCGGCGGCCACGCTGCGTACCAGGCGCAATGCCGGCGGCAGCGTCGCAATGCTGATCAGCGTTAGCCAGGGCGCAATGCCCAGCAGCACCGTGCCAATCAGCGAGAGGTAAGTGCCACCGATCAGCAGGTAATACTCGATATTCCCACGCCCACGCCCCGACAGTGTCGCCAGCGTGCGTTTTCCCACCTGGCGATCATGCTCCAGATCGCGCAGGTTGTTCGCATGCAGGATGGCCGCCACCAGGCAACCCACCGGCAGCGCGGCCAGCACTACCGGCAGTGAAACCGCCTGCGCCTGCACATAGTAGGAGCCGATAACAATCACCGGCCCCATAAAGATGAAAACGGCCAGTTCCCCCAGGGCGTTGTAGGCCAGCGCAAACGGCCCGGCGGTGTAGAAAAAACCCACCAGAATGCCGAGCAGTCCCAGCCAGAGGATAAACATCCCCGCAACACTGACCAGGTACAACCCGATAGCCGCGCCCAGCCCGAAGGCCACCAACCCGCCGAGCAAGATCTGCCGGGGGGTCAGATCACCGCGCAGCAGCGCCGCGTTTGTGCCCGGTATGTCGGGCCGGTCGGCTCCGCGGCGGTAGTCGTAGTAGTCATTAACCAGGTTCGTGCCCGTCTGGATTGCGCTTGCACCCAGCAGGGTCAGGGCCAGCAACCCAAGGTTAAGGTTGCTATCGTAGGCGGCAATACTGCCCCCCAGCACCACCGGGATCACCGCCGCCGTGTAGCTCCAGGGGCGCAGGGCCCGCCACCAGAGCATCAGTCGTCGGCGGATGGCGCTTCCCGGCGGGCGCGCGCCGGTGCGCTGCCAGGGCACCAGTAGCCGCTCCAACTCGTCCAGCAGGACCGAGATTAGCCAGCCCACCAGTGCCACCGCGACAAGTCCAGCGATCATGCGGTCAATGGCGTACAACTCGTAAGAGCGCCAGATCAGCCAGCCGATGCCGCTGTCCGCGCCGACAAACTCCACGCCGACGATCAACGTCAGCGCGAAGCCCATCCCCAACTTGATGCTGGTCATAATCCCCGGCAGACTCGCGGGGAGCGCGACGGTCCAGAAGAGATCCCACGGTTTTGCGCCAAAGCTGCGAGCCACCTCGAAGTGGCGCGCCTCCACCTGCAGCACGCCGGCGGCTACGTTCAGCACAATCAGGAAGAAGATACTGATGGCGATGGTGACAATCTTGCTGCTCTCGCCCAGGCCCAGCACGACAATGATCAGCGGCAGCAGCGCGATTTTGGGCACCGGATAGATCGCGGCGGCAATGGGCTGGAACAACGCCCGAAACGGCGGGCTGATGCCCATCAGCAGGCCCACCACGATGGCGGGAACGCCTCCCAGCAGAAAGCCCAGACCAATCCGCATCAGGCTGACGCCTACCTCCTGCGCCAGTTGCCCGTTTGCCAGCAGTTTGCCCATGGTCACGAACACGGCAGAGGGCGGCGGATAAAACACGCGGTTCAGCCAGCCGGCCTGCACCGCCAGTTCCCAGAGAGCCAGCAGCAGCAGCGGCGACAATAAAGATAACCAGCGATTTTTATGCATAGTCTGTTTCCATATTTGAAATGCGCGTTACCCGGTTAGCTCCTCGGCCAGGCGCGCCCGCTCAACCTCATCGCGCAACAGTTCCCAGATCTCCGCAAATAATTGACTAAAGCGCGGATCACTGCGCAACGCAATGGCATCGCGGGGGCGCGCAAAGGGCACCTCTACCTCGTTTAGCAGGCGACCGGGCCGTGCCGACATCAGGTAGATCCGATCCCCCAGTGTCAGCGCCTCCTCAATACTGTGGGTCACAAACATGACCGTTTTGGCATCGCGTTCCCACTGGCGCAGCAGCACCTGCTGCAGGATCAGGCGGGTCTGGGCATCAAGCGCACCGAAAGGCTCATCCATCAAGAGCACCTCCGGGTCGCAGGCGAAAGCGCGGGCCAGGCCCACCCGCTGCTGCATGCCGCCCGACAACTGCGCCGGGTAGCTCTGCGCAAAGCGCTCCAGGCCGATTGCGGCAATCCAGTGCCGGGCCACTTCTGCCCGCTCCTGCCGGGACATGCCCTGGAGCCGCAGCCCATAGGCCACATTCTCGGCGACCGTCATCCAGGGGAAGACGCCCGATCCCTGGAAGACCATCGCCTTGACCGGGCGGGCCGGGTTATCATGCTGGATGTGGGCACTACCGCCGGTCGCCTGCTCCAGGCCGGCCAGCACGCGCAGCAGCGTGGTCTTCCCGCAGCCGCTCGGCCCGACAACGCAGACCAGTTCGCCCCGTGCCACCGTGAGCGTCACCCCACCCAGCGCTTCGACCAGGTCGGCACGCTTCCGACCGGGATAGGTGACATACAGGTTGTCAATACTAATCTTGGGAGTTTTCATCGTTCTCTCGTTTCACGCCTCACGCCTCACGTTTCACTATCCAGTTCAGCAACAACTTCAGCGGCAATCGCGGTGTTGACAAACTGGTTCACATCAAGCAGTTCATCATACTCGAGCGAGCCACGCTGCATAAAGAATGCCTGCAGCGTCTCCAGGTCATCAAGCGGCACCTCACCGTCGGGATCATACCCGGCAAGCGGGCTGCGCATAACGACGGCGGCGGGCACCTGGGTATACTCCTCAATAATCCGGGCAATCTCCTCATTCATATAATCGCCCTGCAGATCGCGGCAGGCGCGCAGGTAGGCCCGCATAAAGCCCCGCGCTGCCTCGGGGTTGGCCTCCAGCCAGGGTGCATTTGTCAACACATAGGTTGCAGTAAAGCCGTTGATAAAATCCTCCGCCAGCACCTTCACCAGACCCTGGTCTTCATTGATCGTGACCAGCGGTTCGGTAATAACGGCCGCATCCAGGGAGCCATTCGCCAGGGCTGCGGGCATGTCGGGGAAGCGCATCGCGGTCAGTTCGACATCCTCAATCGAGAGTCCCTCCTCGGCCAGCGCCTGATCCACCCAGTACTCGATGGCCGCGCCGATACCGTTCACAGCGACCCGCTTACCCGCCAGGTCCGCCGCACTCTGGATATCGTCGCGGTCGGCGCCTGTCACCAGCGGTGTCGCCACGGGGGGACTCTCGCTGTGCATCGGGGCAATGATCGTGAAGTCGAGCCCCTGTTCCAGGGCGTTAAACACCCCGGCATTGCCCCCGGCAAAAATAACCTCAAAGTTCCCGGCGGCCAGTTGGATCACCGCATCGTTCGTATTCGGGATGGTTGTTAGCTCAATCTCGATATTTTCCTCCGCAAAGTAGCCGCGCTCAATGCCGACAAACAGCGGCGCAAAGATAATCACCGGGATGTAGCCCAGGCGGATCGTCTGAATTTCACTTTCGGCTGAAGGTGTCGCACTACAGGCAGTTAGCAGGGCCAGGATCAGGAGCAGTGCAATTGCCTGTCGCAGGCGGGTTATGGATAATGCCATGTTGTTTCTCTTTCTCGCGCTTACACAATTTACGCGGTGCAGCCTATTTCGGTCTGTTGATCGGCACCAAAGCCGGATTCGCCGGTGGAAGCATGGTACGCTTTTATCGAGAATCTTCCGCCCTGCCGGGGGCAACCTTCCCTGCCGGGTCAACGACCGCGTAACTCATGTCACGTACACGACTTACGCGGTCGTCGACCCGACCGGTGTCTGTCTGGACAAACGGCCCGATTCGCCTCCGGCAGGGTAGAAGATCCCATTCTTTTGCACAAAAAATTTGCACTTCGTGCAAATTTTTTGTGCAAAAGAATATAAAAGTACCACGCTGCCGCAGGCGAAATACACCGTTATCGGGAGCAAACGGCCCGTTTGAATGTACACCGCGTAATTCGTGTCACTTACAAACGTGTTGAAATACACAAGATAGCCAGAACAGGCGGACACCAGAGGGAGAACAAACCGACTACCCGCTGAAGATCCGGCCGGCGTGCGCTGTTCGCGATTCCTCGGTTCTCGATTCTCTATCTGTATACAGGTATTGTAGGCTAATTCATGAAATTGACAAACCGTGCAGAAAAAGAACCGCGAACGAAAGAACCGCGAACAACTCCCCGCTGTTACTACACCGGGCAAAGGTTATTCTCGGTTCTCTGCTGGTAGTACTCGGTTTGGACTACTTCATCACGCTCAGAATGCTGGAGTAGTCATCCGTCCAGACATTTGTGGTCGGATCACCATAGAGCCGCTGCCAGCGCGTATCGTCCGTGACCTGCTCCAGGGTCGCCGTGTTCCGCGCCATGACCACCCAGTTTGAGGTCCACTTGCCCCGTTCCGACTCCTCGGGGGTGACGGAGTCGCGCCGCAACCGGGCATGCAACTGGGCATCCCGGGCCAGGTTGCCCAACACCGGCGCAAGTTCAAAGTAGCGACTGGAAATATGAAACGCCAGAACACCTTCGGGTGCGAGTTTATCCAGGTAAAGCGCCAGTGCTTCCCGCGTAAGCAGATGGATCGGAACCGCATCCGAGCTATACGCATCCAGCACCAGCAGATCATACTGCTGGTCGGGCGCATCGACCAGTGAGAGCCGCGCATCACCCAGCACAATCTCAGCCTGGGGCGCACACTCCTGGAGATAGGTAAAGTAGCCGGTGTCGCGCGCAATATGTTCAACCGCCGGATCGATCTCGTAAAATGTCCAGATTTGCCCCGGCTCGCTGTAGCAGGCCAGGGCACCGACACCCAACCCAACGACGGCTACATGCATGCGCTCCTGCTGTTCATTCAACTCCGTAAACACCTGGCCGATTGGCCCTGTGGGATAGTAGTAACTCAGCGGCTCCTGGTGACGGGTCACGTCGCGGCTCTGGATGCCATGCACGGTGTTGCCATGCAGCAGCATATGGTACTGCTCCTCCCGGTCAAGCGTAACCCGGTGAATGCCAAAGAAGCTGCGCTCGGTGTAGAGCACCTGCCCCTCCGCGCTGGTGTAAAACCCGCCGGCAAGCAGCAGCGCACCAACTCCCAGCGCAAAGCGCACCGGCCGGCGCGAGAAACTAAAGCCCAGCAGGACCGGCCCCCCGAACATCACCCCCAGACTGACCGGGCCGGAAAACC
Organism: Chloroflexaceae bacterium; assembly: GCA_034437035.1. Classification (GTDB taxonomy): domain Bacteria; phylum Chloroflexota; class Chloroflexia; order Chloroflexales; family Chloroflexaceae; genus CAKZQX01. The sequence goes on along the minus strand of DAOTUI010000290.1, from coordinate 11,018 downwards.
AGCCGGTAGACTGAAGACTCAGGATCAATCCGGCAACCAGGACCGCCAGCGCCAGCGGCAACCCGAAGTCTAACCGCACGCTACGGGTCTGCAATCTGAGCGGTTCGGGCCGCCACTGTGCCAGGCAGACCAGCACCAGCATCAGGGGATATTCCACCACCGTCGTAAACAGCACTGGAGCCAGGAGCGCGTTAAACATCCCCCCCAGCGCCCCGCCCACCGATAACCAGAGATAAAACTCGGTCAGGTGCTGCGGAGAAGGACGATCCTGCGCCAGTTCGCCGTGACAGACCATCGCCGCAATAAAGAAGGTTACCAGGTGCAGTGGAATCAACAGGCTCTGGGGACCGATTGGCTGCACAATCACAACAATCACCAGTGGCAGCAGAAAAATCGGCAGCGCGCGGACCATAATTGTGTGGGGCAACAGCGTGCGCCGGGCAAAGACCAGAATAAAGGTAAGCAGATAGATAATCAGCGGAATAATCCAGAGCAGGGGGATCGATGCAAGATTGCTCGACAGGTAGGTTGTGACACTCAACATCAAACTTGAGGGAATAAACGCCAGGAAGACCCAGCGCATCCGCCGCCCCACGCCGAGCCGTTCAGATGCAGCGACCGGTTGCGACCCATCCGCTACCTTTGATACGTTTGATCCCTGCGCTGCTGATGAACGCCACAAAAACAGAGCGCATGCCGGCGTCAAAATGACCAGCAGTGCGTAGCCCGCAGCCCAGGTCCAACTCTGCTCGGCCAGCAGAAGATTCGGCTCCATCAGGAAGGGATAACTCAGCAGCGCCAGGACGCTGCCGACGTTACTGGCCGCGTAGAGAAAGTAGGGATCGGCCGCCGCGGGATGCCCGGTATGGGAAAACCATTTCTGGATCAGGGGGCTGCTGGTGGTGACAACAAAATAGGGCAGACCGACAGCGACCAGCAAGAGCGACAGCAGCCACGGAATGGGACTGGTGCCGGCGGGTGGCACCCAACCGGACGGGATGGCAATGGGCAATATCACCAGGGGCAGCAAGATAATTACTGTGTGGAGCAGCGCCTGTCGCCGCACGCCCAGCCGGCGGGTTGTCACATGGGCATAGCCGTACCCCAGCAGCAGCACAACCTGGTAGAAGACAACGGCGGTATTCCAGACCGACGGCGAACCACCCAGTAACGGCAGCACCATCCGCGCAAACAGTGGCTGCACCAGAAAGAGCAGGCTTGCGCTAACAAAAATCGTGAGAGTGTAGATTGCAAGCAAGAACGCACCTCCTTAACGTAATCGAAGCCTGTTTCATTCTACTACGTGTGAATTACGGAGGTGTGTAATCTGGAAGTTATCCGTCGGCAGGTGCAATCTGCTGCGCCAGGAAGTTGCGCACGTTCTGGGGTGTATCAAGTTCCAGCGCCTGCCGCGCCAGGGTCTGCGCATCGGCCAGGCTAATCTGGCGAATGGTGGCCTTGGCCGCCGGGATTAACGCGGAACTCATGCTCAACTCGGTGATACCCAGGCCCACCAGCAGCGCCTGCGCCAGCGGATCACCGGCCATCTCACCACACACACCGGCCCACTTCCCGGCGTTGTGGGCAGCACGGGCAGTCTGGGCAATCAGGTGCAACACCGCCGGGTGGAAGGCATCATTCAGATAGTTGACGGCGGCGTTGATACGGTCGGCGGCGAGGGTGTACTGCGTCAGGTCGTTGGTACCGATGCTCAGGAAATCGACCAGGGTCAGCGCCGCTTCTGCCAGGAGCGCAATCGCGGGCGTCTCAACCATAATGCCGATATCCAGCCGCTCCGCGATGGTCTGCCCTTCCTGCCGTAGCTCCGTGGCAATCTCGGCGACCAGTTGCCGCAGTGTACGAATCTCATCAATACTACTGACCATCGGGAACATGACTTTGATGTTGTGACCGGAATCGATCCGCCAGATGGCGCGCAACTGGGTTCTGAGTAGTTCGGGGGCAATATTCAGCAGGCGGATGCCGCGCATGCCCAGCGCGGGATTCTGCTCGGTGGCGGTCTTGAGATAGCGCACCGGCTTATCGCTGCCAATATCCAGTGTGCGGATAATCAAAGGACGTTCCGCCAGGAGTGCAGCACAGGCGCGATACTGGGCCAGTTGTTCTTCCTCATCCGGCGCGGTTGCCCGATCCACAAAGAGAAACTCGGTGCGCAGGAGGCCTACACCCTCAGCGCCCTCGGCCAGCGCCTGGTTGACCTCGGCCAGGCTGCCCACGTTTGCCACGACCTCGATCCGCCGGTCATCCCGCGTGACTGTGACCTGCTGAGCCACGGCACGCTGCTGCTCACGCCGGGCCTGCTCGGACTGCGCACGCTTCCGCGCCATGGCGACCAGCGTCTCCGAGGGATTCAGGATGACCTTCCCGGACTTGCCATCGACAATGGCCAGGGTGCCGTCGGGCACCGCCAGGATCGCCGGGCCAACCCCGACAACGGCGGGTAGACCCATGCCACGCGCCAGAATTGCCACATGCGATGTCGGCCCACCGTCGGCGGTACAGAATGCCAGAACGCGTGTACGGTCCAGCATCGCCGCTTCAGAGGGCAGCAGTTCCTGGGCCAGCACAACGCAGGGCTGCTCCGGCAGCGCGAACATCTGTCCATCGGGATCAAGCAGGAGACGTAGCAGGCGTTGTTTGAGATCCTGCAAATCGGCAGCCCGCGCCTGGAAGATTGGATCATGACTCTGGTGTAGTGTGGCGCTATGCTGGTCAAGAACAGCGACTACTGCCGCCTCGAGATTCAACTTCTGCTCTTCGCAGAATGTCGTAATCTCTGCCGCCAGTGTCGGATCATCGAGGAAGGCCAGATGTGCCGCAAAGATCGCGGCTTCATCAGCACCGGTGGTCTGGATAACCCGGTCATGCAGCGCACGCAACTCATCACGAGTACGCTCCCGCACCTGGCAAAAGCGCTCCAGTTCGGCACCGGGATCGGCGACAGTGTGAAACTCGGGAGAGGCAATCCGCGTACGCAGGCAAAATATCGGGCCAACGGCAATACCCGGAGCCGCCCCAACCCCCCTGAGCGGCGGTGTTTCCGCTGCTGCAACGGGGTCTGGGGCTGCCGCAGCCGATAGCGCCGGCTGAGGCGTAGCGGAAGCGTGTCCGGCAGCGGAGGACCGAAGGGGCGTGGCGTCCTCCGGTCCTATGGTAAAATCCGATTCAACCAGGTGTCGCAGGGCCACCAGAGCGGAGGCCGCATCATCACCCTCGGCGCTAATCAGAATGCGCTGGCCCTGGGATACCCGCAGCGCTGTTACCCCCAGCATGCTTTTGGCATCAACGGTCCGGCCGGCGGGCCGATCAAGATTTTTGACCTGCACGCTGCTTGTGAAGCGCGCCGCTGTCTGCACAAACAGCGCCGCCGGGCGCGCATGTAGTCCGTGGGCTTCGGTTACGGTGATGGTTGTCTCGGGCATTGACGAACCCCTCCGGATCTTGCAAAGATGTGAGCATGCGTATGTCTGGGGCCGCAGTTCGCTGCCGCGCTCCGGCTACCCCATTATTTTACTCGATCTTGACCAACTCGCGCGCGCGTTCGGCGGCGGCGGCGGTCTGCGCCAGGGTTGCGCCATTGGCAGCTTCCACAGCAGCGAGGATGGCCCCCTCTACCAGCGGTGCATTGCTCATGATAAATGATACACCGCTGAGTTCCAGCGCCGTTTCAGCACTCATCACCGCGCTGCCCAGGTCCATCAGCACAAGAATACCCGTGGTCGGGTTGAGCCGTTCAAGCGCCTGGGCAATCAGGTCCGTGCTGGTGCCCAGCGTCCCGTCGAGGGTGCCGCCGGCAGCCGCAATCGCAACCCGGCCCTGGGTCATCTGTTCGGCCAGTGCTTTGACGCCTTGGGCAATCTCGGCACTATGCGAAACGATCAGCAGACTGACCATACTACCTCCGCAGTTCCGTCGTCCGTATCCCGTCGTCCGAATACACGCAATGCGGTAGGGACGCGCTTCTGCGCGTCCGTATCCCGTCGTCCGAATAACACCGTACAGGGTACCGAGCTACACACCCGGAATTACACGCCGTAGGCTGCCGCCAGTATCTCAATGGGATGCTGCGTGGGTACGCCCGTGCCATGCGTGATCTGCCAGCGGCAGGTTTCGCTGTCACAGAGGGCCAGATCGCTGCCCGAGTCGCGCACAAAGTCGAAGAGCGGTGCGCCAACGTCCATGGCAATCTGGTATTTCTCCATCTTGTAGCCATAGGTGCCGGCAATACCACAGCAGTCGGCGGTGCTCTCATTCAGGTACAGTCCCGGTACCAGTTCCAGGATATCCAGGGCCGGCCGCCCGACGCGGTGCGCGCGCAGTTGGCAGGGCGGGTGGTAGGGCAGAGTACGATCTACCGGCTTGAAGTTGGTATTCAGCTCACCCCGCTCGTAGAGCAGCCGCAAGAACTCGAAGATATCGTAGGTGTTCTCGGCAATCAGCCGAACCTCCGGGCTGTGCAGGCCCAGGATCTCGGGCGCTTCCTCCTTCAGCGTCAGCGTGCAACTGGTGCTGGTACCCACGATGGGAATGCCCCGCTTCACATAGGGCAGCATCTTCTCGACATTCGATTCATGGTAGCGCTGGGCGGCCGGGAATGCGCCATTGGAGATCAGCGGCAGGCCGCAGCAGTTCTGTTCCGGGAGCAGCACCTCATAGCCGTTGCGCTCCAGCACGGCAATCGCCGCCTGGCCCACACGCGGCTCGTAGTAGTTGGTGGCGCAGCCATGGAAGTAGGCTACCTGCTTCGTCGCCTTCGGGCGCTGCTCATCGTTGTGGGACTGGCGCTTGAACCAGGAGCGGAAGCTGTAGGTCGAGTAGGTCGGCAGCGGTGCTGCCCGCGCGATGCCCATGATCTGCTCCAGTGACCAGCGGAAGGCGGGGTTTTTGAAGGCAAAGTTTGCCAGCGGCGCATGCGGCCCGCAGCCCAACTGCCCCATCAGGCCGGAGCGGGCGATCAGCGCGTTGCGCAGCGGCAATCCCCGGTCCTCAATAATTTTGCCGCGCGCACGGGCGTTTAGCTCGGCGATGTGTACGCCGGTCGGGCAGACCTGGTTACACACCCGGCAACCCGAACAGTAATCCACCGACTCATCGGGCGAGGGCTGCCGCTCGTGGCGAAAGCGTTGCGCCTGCGGGCCAACATACTTTGGCCCGGGGAAGCGGTCGGTCACGGCGCTGACGGGGCAGGCCGATGAGCAGATATTACACTTGATGCAGTGGTCCAGTGAATACTCGAGCGAAAGCTCGATATGGTCATGGTGTGGAATATTTGTGGTCATAGTCCTGATTTTCGTTATGCTGTTCCTTACATGCGTTACGCGGTCACTGACCCGGAAGGTATTTCCGCCTCCGGCAGGGCGGAAGAGACCAGGTCTTTTTCACAAAAAAATGCACGTTGTGCATTTTTTTGTGAAAAAGAAACAAAACGTTCCATGCTGCCGCAGGCGAATCGGGCTTCCATCGGGTGAAACGTCCGGGTTGCATGGCAACTGCGTAACTCCTGTTCCTTCATCCTCAATCTTCGATCCGCAGCAGTTGTCCGGCATGCCAGCCGGTTGCCAGCGCCAGACCGCTGTAACAGCGCTCCGGGATCGGGTCGGAGCCGGTCAGAAGCGACCCGGCAACGACAACATTATCGTAGACACGGTGGTCCTGAGCATCCAGCGGACGCAGACCATCATCGGTGGCAATCCCCGCCCGGTAGATCGGATGGCCGTGCTCGGTGAGGAAGCGGGGCGCAAACCAGTCGGCGCGTGATTGCGGGGCGCGCAACGGCAACCCCAGCGCCGTCTCCCAGACGCGGCCGGTGTGGTCGGTACGAATGCCGCCCCCCGCGATACCGCCGGTTGCCAGCAGAAAATAGTTCGCGCGGTGCTCCTGCTCACGGGCGGCGGCTTCGCTGTAGACGGTCGCCAGTCGGCCATTCTCCCCGGCACCACGCAGTACCTCGGAGCCGATCTGCAGGCGGCCCCCGACATGGGCAATCGCGTTGCGGAAGATCTGAAAGAGGCGCATCCCTGGTATGGAGGGTGGCAACGTCGGGATTTCGAAGATCTGCGCCCCGGTAATCCGCTCCAGGTCGCGCATGGCCCCCACCGGATCTTTGAGCCCCAGCACAGCCGGCAGGCCAATGCGGGTCGCGCTGCCCCGTTCCTTACGCAACTGCTCGCCAATCTGCTCGCGGAAGCCGGGATCATCAAACAGAAATGCAAAGGTCCGTGTGGTAAACTCCAGGCTACGCTTGATCGGCGGCAGTGTCAGGTAGACGCCCCGCGCCGCAACACCCTGCGCCTGCAGGTTATCCGCAGCCGGCGGCGGATAGAAATCGCGCAACTCGTTGAAGCCCGCGATCAACATTTCGCCCTCCTGTTGGACATCGCCGGCCGCCATCGTTACGGGAAAGAATGCGGCCGGCCGCAGCGCACCGATGGCGGTGGGTAGCAGCGTGTTACGTTCCAGACTGCCGACATAGGGATAGTTCGCTGCCTCCACCAGCGCCCGGAAGCGGTCGATTGCGGCCTCAAGCCCGGCAATGCCCACGCACGCGTAGGTATGATCCGGTTGACTCGCCGGCAAACTCCGCAGGACTGCGCGCAGATCGTTGCCCGCAGTATCCCCCCAGACATCAATCGTACCGCCGGTCCAGTGAGTTGCGCCCTGGCCCTTCGACAACACCAGCGGCCGCCGGCCGGCCTCGGCCAACGCCAGCGCGCCCATTAACCCGGCGAGTCCTGCGCCAATGACAATTGTATCGCGCATAGTTCTTATCTTTTCGTTGCAGGCGCGGCGCTACCACAGGTCGTCGGCTCACGCCCGCCTCTGGCTATTCACCCGTCGTCAACTCTTCGCGCACATGATACTCCGTGGCAATGGCGGGATGGTCAGTAACCAGTCCATCGCCCGGTTGCTGCCCCTTCTCCAACGCCTGGGGCAAGAGATCCACCCCCAGGATATCCAGGTAGATCAACTGGTCAAGCCGCTGCTGGCGCAGTTGATCGCCCCATGTTACCGGGGTCAGTCCCTTCCAGCGCTCCTGCAGGAAGTGGCGCAGCAGTGCTCCCGACTGGGACAACCCATTACCATTGCTACTGGACCAGTTGGGCCCGCGGATTTCATCCCAGATCGCCACGGCGCGGTAGGTGCAGAAGCCGCCCTGGCATGGTCCCATACCCAGGCGTGTATCCCGTCGGATGTCATCAATGTTGGAGGCGTTGCCCTCGGTAATCGCCTTGACGACCATATCGCGCGACACCAGTTCGCATTCACAGACCAGCGTGCCGTAGTTGTGCTGCTCCTCGGTTTCGGCCAGGCGATGCCCTAGCCAGTAGAGATGCCCGCCGGTTTCGGAGCCGGGCAGCACCGTCTCGCGGGTGCGGCAGGGCTGTGTATTGCCCAACTTCTTCGCCAGCGCATCCACGGCTTCTTCGGCCATCAGGCGGTAGGTGGTCCACTTCCCGCCCACGATTGAGATAAAGCCCGCAACACCATCGCGTTCGCTATGGTCAAGCAGTTTATAGGTGCGGGTCAACTCGCGGTTATCGGCCGTGTCCACATCCTGGTAGAGCGGACGGACACCGGCCCAGGCGCGCAGGGCGCGGTAGTGGGCAAAGCCGGGCACCAGCTTTTCGCCCTCTTCCAGCATAAAGGCCACTTCTTCGGCATCAATCCCGAAAACATCCGGGTCGGGCACCGGCACATCGGTGGTGCCAATCACGGCCACAGTATGGATCGGTACCAGAATATCGCCGTCGTCGGGCATTTTACAGCGGTTGATCACTGTGTTGACCATGCGGTGGTTCATTGCCACCATCGTACCCTTGCCGGGAACAACCGAGACTTTGACATCGGCCATGCCCGCGATCTTGCCCGCCCATGCGCCCGCCGCATTCATCACATAGGCCGACTCGATGCGTTTCTGCTCACCCGTACGCAGATCCTCGACCAGCGCGCCGATTACGCGGTTGCCCTCGCGCAGCAGATCAACCACCATGTGGTAGTTCAGCACCTGCGCGCCATACTGCTTTGCACCTTCGGCAACCACATGCGTTGCCAGGAAGGAGTCGGCCGAGCCGTCATGTACCTCAAAGACGCGACTGATTTTGGGGTTGAGCAGCGGCTCACGGCGCAATGCTTCCTCGACCGATATTTCCTGCACCGGAACATGGGTGTTATGGCATGCCCGCACAAAGCGTTCGCCATAGTCCGGATCATCCCAGGGCGTAACTACAAAAAAGCCGCTGGTGTCCTCCAGGCAGTGGGGCATAATCTTGCGCAGGATGGCATTCTCCTCGGCGCACTCGGTAGCTGACTGCGGATCTTTCACCACATAGCGCCCACCACTGTGCAGCAGACCATGATAGCGGCCCGTCGTGCCGTGGGTCAGGTCGCCCTTCTCAACCAGAATGGCGCGAATGCCGCGCTGAGCCAGATCAAACAGGATGCCGGTACCGGTTGAGCCACCACCGACGACAAGCACTTCGGTTGATAACGTTTGCATAGTTTCCTATCGCTCGTTCTGTTGACGGCAGCAGGCAGTTGCACTGACTGCCTGCTGCCATGCGTTTTGTATCCGTGATTTCTGCGATCCTCTGTCCGCCGGTTTATCCGCGCTCTTCTTCCAGCCAGTCAAAGGTGCGCGTAACAGCCTTCTTCCAGTAGCCATAGTTCCTGTCGCGCTCAGCCGGGTCCATATTGGGTTCCCAGGTCTTATCCATCTGCCAGTTCTTGCGCAGGTCTTCCTGGTTGCTCCAGAAACCGGTTGCCAGACCGGCGGCATAGGCCGCCCCCAGCGCGGTTGTCTCGGAGACCTTCGGGCGGATAACCGGCACGCCCAGCACATCGCTCTGGAACTGCATCAGCGTCTCATTGACCACCATCCCGCCGTCAACCTTGAGCGACTCGGTCTTGATGCCGGAATCCTTCTCCATCGCATCCGCGACCTCGCGGGTCTGCCAGGCGGTCGCCTCCAGCACGGCGCGGGCAATATGGCCCCTGTTAACATAGCGGGTCAGACCGGCAATCACACCACGCGCACTCGATTTCCAGTAGGGCGCAAACAGACCGGAAAAGGCCGGGACGAAGTAGACCCCGCCGTTGTCGTCAACGGTCTTTGCCAGCGACTCAATTTCGGAACTGCTGGTAATCATGCCCAGGTTATCGCGCAGCCACTGCACCAGCGCGCCGGTAATCGCAATCGATCCTTCCAGGCAGAAGACTGTCGGCGCATCGCCCATCTTGTAGGCCACAGTTGTCACCAGACCGCTCTTTGATGGGACAATCTCCGTCCCCGTGTTCAGCAGGTAGAAGCTGCCGGTGCCGTAAGTGTTTTTAGCTTCGCCCACGCTGTAGCAGGTCTGCCCGACCAGCGCCGCCTGCTGATCGCCCAGGTCGCCTGCCACCGGGATGCCCTCCAGCGCGCCTGTGGCATGGCCGTAGACCTGGCTGCTGGGGCGGATCTCCGGCAGCATCCGGCGCGGAATGCCTATGATCTTGAGGATCTCGTCGTCCCAACTCTGTGTCTTGAGATCCATCAGCAGGGTGCGACTGGCGTTGGTCACATCGGTGACATGCACACCGCCATTGGTGCCGCCCGTCAGATGCCAGATGACAAATGTATCCATGTTGCCAAAGATGGCATCACCCCGCTCGGCATCGGCGCGGACACCATCCACATTATCCAGGATCCACTTGATCTTCGGGCCGGAGAAGTAGGTGGCGATGGGCAGACCGGTCTTGTCGCGGAAGCGGTCAATTCCGCCCTCGTGCTGCAACTCGTTGCAGATCCGGTCGGTGCGCGTATCCTGCCAGACAATCGCGTTGTAGTAGGCGCGCCCGGTCTTGCGGTTCCAGACCACGGCGGTTTCGCGCTGGTTCGTAATCCCCACGGCGGCAACATCTTTCAGATCAATATTGCCCTTGCGCAGCGCCTCGTGCGTCACCGTCCGCGTGCGCTCCCAGACCTCTTCCGGGCTATGCTCAACCCATCCTGGCTTTGGGTAGATCTGCTCGTGCTCCTTCTGATCAAAACAGACAATCCCCCCGGAGTAATTGAAGACCATACAGCGGGTGCTGGTGGTACCCTGATCGATAGCAACGGCATACTTAGCCATAAGAGACCTCCTCGTCTAAAACTACAAACTGAGAACAAAGACCGGAGCGGAGAAACCTGCTGCGGGCGCCCTGCTCATTGTCCATTGTTCCTATCCACGTTCGATCACGCGCAGCAGCGCCTGCGCCATCAGATGCGCCGAGGTTGCGCCGGGATCTTGATGCCCGATGCTACGTTCTCCCAGGTAGGAGGCGCGCCCTTTGGTTGCCGGCATATCAATTGTTGCCTGCATCCCGGCGGCGGTGGCGGCAACGGCTTTTTGCAGCGCGACAACGAATGCGTCACCGGCGGCGTACGCCTGCCTGAGCGTCTCCACACCGGGGGCGATAGCATCAATCATGGTCTTCTCACCCCGTTGCGCTTTGCCCCGCGCATGCAGTCCTTCCAGTGCGGCTTCAAGCGCGTTGATGATCGCCACTTCGTCGAGTTCGGTACGATTGGTCACAACCGCACTCGCCCGGAGAAACGCGGTACCGTACAGCGGCCCACTGGCTCCGCCCACTGTCGAGACCAGGGTTGTGCCGACGGTTTTCAGAATGGTGCCAATATCTTTATCGGCCACCCCGGGCAGCCGGGTCAGCACGGTACGAAAGCCCCGATCCAGGTTCGCGCCATGGTCAGCATCGCCGATGGCCGCATCAAGTTGGGTCAGGTAGTCGCGCTGGTCCCGCACCTGTGCCGCGACCTCCTCGATAAAGCGGATAACCTGTTCAGCCGTCATCTGCATCTGTACTTCCTTGTTTGAAGAAGGGTGACAGGGCTCAAAGGGGGTCACTATCAAAGGGTCTGAAGGGTTCATCAGCTTCATGTATTCCTGTCCTGGACGACGCGATCGCATTCTGGTGCAGCATACTTCATGTGGTCCCAACGATGTTTTGGCACTCGCCCC
>DAOTUI010000289.1:0-12665 GCA_034437035.1 Chloroflexaceae bacterium | reverse complement strand
AATTTGCCCACATACAGGAGCAGTAGCCAATGAACCTACGATCCGCCTATGTCTTTTATGGCGATATGCAGCACGACCCGGCAGAGCGTCACCCGGATGCGCCACAGCAACCGGAGCCATACCTGGCCGCGCCGGAACTGGTGCGCGCGGTCAACCTGGCAATCTACCTGGGGCGGCCGCTGCTGCTGGAGGGTGAAGCCGGTTGCGGTAAGACCCGCCTGGCGCATGCGGTCGCCTATGAGTTGGGCCTGCCCTTCTACCGCTGGGATGTGCGCTCAACCAGCAAGGCCCAGGAGGGGCTCTACACCTACGACGCGATCCGCCGCCTGCACGATGCCCAGATCCAGCGCCTGCTGGAGACCAATTCGGCGGCGGGTACGACCGACGATCCCACCAGGCCGCATGACTATGTGCGCCTGGGGCCGTTGGGCCAGGCATTTACGCTGAAAGATCGCCCGGCGGTGGTGCTGATCGATGAGATTGACAAGGCCGATATTGACTTTCCCAACGACCTGCTGACAGTCCTGGATGAGCCGTGGGCGTTTGCGATCCACGAAACCGGCGATACGGTCACAGCAACCCGGGAGCATCGCCCGATTGTGATCATTACCAGCAACAAGGAGAAGGGCAACCTGCCGGCCCCCTTCCTGCGCCGCTGCATCTACCACTTTATCACGTTTCCGGAGGTGCAACTCCGGGCGATTGTCGAAACCCACTTCACCCGGCAGGGCGTCGCGGTACCGACGACCACCGATCTGGCGATCAAACGCTTTCTTGAGCTGCGCAACGGGGAGCGCCTGCACAAGAAGCCGGGCACCAGCGAGTTTCTCGACTGGCTGGAGGCACTACGCAACTTTAGCCCGCCGGCCTCCCCACCGGCCCAACTGACCGAAGCGGGTCCGCTGCCCTACCCGGAACTGCTGTTTAAGCTGCGGGCCGACTGGCAAAACTTTGTTGAGCAACGATGAGTTTTACGAATTCGGACAGGCTGTTTGCCCGACTGCACCGCTGGCTGCGGGGACTATTCCGGCATGAGCCGGAACAATCAGAACCGGAATTTGATTATACCAACTTCCTGATCAATGTTTTTCTCGCGCTGCGGCGCAGTGGTATCGGGCTGGGCATTGGTGAACTGCGGGCAGTCGTACGCCTCGCGGCGGAGCATCGGGATCGCAACGATCAGGCAGAGCTTAAACTCCTGACGCGGCTGGTCTGGTGTCACACGCCCGCCGAGGAACAGATCTTTGAGGAGGTCTGGACAGCGCTGTTGAGCGCAGCGCAGCCGGATGCGTCGTCTGCTACCGGACGGGAGGCTACGCTCCGCGACTCACCCGCGAAATCACAATCGGAGCCGGATCAGCGCGAGTCTGAACGTCCGCCAACCGACGAGCCGGACGCGGCACCGCCCGTGCAACCGCACCAATGGGAGCCGCTGCCTTTCCGGGTGCCTTTCACGCCCGCGCCGCCGGACGACCGCTTTGAACTGGGGAGCTACTGGCCGGTTTCGCGCCGCCAGATGGCCTATGCCTGGCGCTACCTGCGCCGTCCGGTCGCCGACGGCCCGCAAGACCAACTCGATATTGAGATGACGGTCGCGCAGACCGCGCAGCAAGGGCTGTTTCTGGGGCCGGTCTACCGCCGCCGCGAGCGGAACCAGGCCCACCTGCTGCTGCTGATTGACCAGAACGGCTCGATGGTGCCCTTCCACCGCTTTACCCGCGACCTGGCGGACACGGCACGCTACGAGAGCATGCTGGAGCAGGTGGAGGTCTACTATTTTCATAATGTGCCCGCCGCCGACGTCTATGCCGACCCGCATATGACCGCGCCGGTCAGTCTGGCGGGGGTGCTGGCCCGCTGTACCAGCGACACCAGCGTGCTGCTGGCGAGTGACGCGGGAGCAGCGCGGGGCTACCGCCGGCTGGAGCGCATCCGGGCCACCAGTGAGTTTCTGCGCACCCTGGAGCGGCATACCCCGCTGCCGGCCTGGCTCAACCCGATGCCGGCAACGCGCTGGGCGGGCACATCGGCGCAGGTGATTGCCAACCTGGTACAGGGGCAGATGTTTCAGATGGACCCGGACGGCTTGAGTCAGGCGATTGATCGGGTGCGGGGGCAACCCTTCCGCCCCTACCGCTGAGAGCAGTTTGCCATCAAAGCAGCAGTGGACTCTGTGGCGATGATAACAAATCGGTATGAGAGCAGACAATGGATATCCCATTAGAACCAACCGAAAATGATGCGCGGCAGATGGTTGAGCGCTTTGTGCGCCGCTTTGATGCGTCCTACCGCCTGCTGGCATGCCATGCCGCGCTGCCGCTGGTACTCACACCTGAACTGGTCCACTACCTGCGCAATACCTTTCTGCGCGGACAGGTGGCGTGGGTGGCCGAGGCGGATCTGCTGCTGTCGGAGATCTGCCGGCCGGTGGGCTATGAGCAGTATGCCATGGACACGGCGGTACGGGCCTACCTGCTGGCGGAACTACGCGAGCGGGCTGGTCCGCAACGGATGCAGGCGGTGGCCCGCCTGCTGCTCGGCTATGTGCGGCACCTGCACCAGGCGGGATCACGCTTCAGCGATCATGAACTGCAGGCCCAGCAACTGGCCGCCATGGTCTGCCTGGACGACCAGCGCGACCAGGCGGTACGTGAACTGGCTGAAGCACTCCGGCAGAATATGACGGCGGCAGCCGACCATCCGCAATCCACAGGCAACCGGGCCGAACTGGCCCGCCTGGCGCGCCTGACGCAAACCCTGGCCCCGCAACTGGCTACCCACCCGGAACTGGTAGCGTATGCCGCCCTGGTCGGGCGCATGGTGGCCGATCCCGCGCGAACCATGGCCGCGGAGGGCGAGCAGTTGCAGCAACCGCAGCAGGTGCTGGGGCGGGAGTTGCCGGCGGTGGGAGTGTTACGCGACCGGCAACAACCAGAACCAGCACCAGCAGGCGACCATACAGCGGCAGGCAGCCGGCACCCACTCCTCCCCGAAATGGTCGAAATCCCTGCCGGTCCCTTCCTGATGGGCAGCAGCGACGCGGACACCCTGGCCTATGACGACGAAAAACCGCAGCACCGGCTGGAGTTGCCGACCTACTGGATCGGCAAAACCCCCGTCACCAATGCGCAGTTCCGCCCCTTCGTGGCGGGTGACGGCTACACCAACCGGGACTACTGGACCGCGGCGGGTTGGCAGTGGCGGGAGCAAGAAAAGATTATCAGACCCCGCTACTGGGACGATACTCAATGGAACGGTGACGACTATCCGGTGGTGGGAATAAGCTGGTACGAAGCGGTGGCCTACTGCCGCTGGTTGAGCGCACAGACCGGCCATGACTTGCGGCTGCCGACCGAGGCCGAGTGGGAGAAGGCCGCGCGCGGCCCGGAGGGGCGGATCTGGCCCTGGGGGAATACCTGGGAAGCCGGACGCTGCAATAGCCGGGAGGCCGGGGAGCAGCGTACCACGCCGGTGGGCAGTTACCCTGATGGAGCCGGCCCCTACGGTGTACTCGATATGGCCGGCAATGTCTGGGAGTGGTGCGCGACAACGTGGCGGAAGAGGTATCCCTACCAGGTTGAGGACGAGTGGACGGACGCATACCTGGCGGGCAACAATGGGAGGGTGCGACGTGGTGGGTCATGGATAAGCGGACAAAAGTTCGTCCGCGGGGCGTACCGCAACTACAACTACCCGCACGACCGCTACCACAACGACGTGCTGCGGCTTGCCGGTCATTCCCCCTTTTCCGCTGCTGAATCCTGATTTCTGTTTTCTGTGTTCTGCGCTGGAAAAGGGGATGGGGTGTGGGGAAGGGGACGTTTCCCCTTCCCCACCGCGCTCTGCGCGAAGCGCGTTTTTTTGTTTTGCTGGAACGCGTGCATAGCTGATACTGATGTGTTGTCATAGCCACCGAGCACACAGAGAACACCGAGATGCTGCATGGGAACAGGCCGGCCGCCTGCTGAACGTTGAAAACAGAGCCCGGATATGAAATGACCGGGAGTCCCGGCTTTAGCCGGTGGCATGCCGGCCGGGACAGGAGCATACTGCCGGGAACGCCTGATCCGGCTGACGCCGGGACTCCGATCCAGGTGGAACACGGCGTAACGCTCCCATGCAGGGGAAGTTTCTCCCTCACCGCAATTCCACCTCCCGCAACCGTGCATCCAGCCAGGCGTGCTCGTCCGGGGCGAGGTCCGGTGGCGGCGGCGGCTGGGTATAGTCAATGCGCAGATCATAGCCGGCGCGGTCATACAGCGAATGCAGCAGTTGGGTCAGCGCTACGACCGGTTCAGCATCGCCGGGTTGCAGCGGAAGCTGAAACGGGGGGATGGGCTGCCGGATACCGCAGAGGAACACCTGCGCGCTGGGGCGCTGCGGGGCGCGACTGACCAGGATACGATAAGCGGCCCCTTGCGGTGCGCCCCGGAATGGCATGGGTTGCCCGGCCCGCAAGAGATCAACTTCCACCAGATGCGTCAGCGTGCCCAGGAGTTCCAGGCGCTTGCGTTCATACTGGCGGCGGCCTTCACCCACGAGTTTATTGGTCGGTGAGAGCAATTCAATAACGGTTATGACCTGATCGGTATCGACAGCGCGGATTTCGAGATAGACCTCGCGGATCACATCCGGAAGGGGCACTTCCACCGTCACTGCTTCGGTCGCCGGGGTGGAAGGGGCGTGAAGCGGCGGTTCTGCCGCCGTGGGGGCCGCCACCACGGTAAGATCCGGGCGGGTGGCAAACGGCAGGTTGTCGGAACTAAGCTGCACCGTGCGCTCTTCCACCGCAACATAGTAGCGTGGTCGCAGTTGCGGGGCCAGTTCATCCCGCAACGCAATCATCAGGCTGGTATGCACATTGGGCCAGAGGCCGGGTGCCTCCAGGTAGGGGTCCATACCGGGAAAGGGTGACGGCATCTTTCACTTCCTCTTTTTGTGCGCTGTGCGGACATTGCCGGGCATGATACCATACCCGCAGTGTCCGCGCAGCGGTGGCACTGCCGAGACGCAGCGTGCGCAGAGGAAGCCGGCATAATATCAATGTTCACTGCGGCCCGATGTGCCATGGAATGCCACACGGCACACCGGGGCATTGATACAATACACAGAGTGTTCCATCCCTGAAAAAGCAGTGTCATGGTGAATGAAGCGAACCATCTTACTGACTCTGTAGTGTCATGCGCTGCTTCCGCGTGCCCGGCGTGATCCGCTACTACCCTACGCCGGCTGCGGCGTCTCCAGGCGCAGTCCGCGCAGCCGCAGCGAGTTGGTCACCACAAAGACGGAGCTAAACGCCATCGCCGCCGCCGCGTAGATCGGGCTGAGCTGCCACCCCAGGAAGGGGTAGAGAATACCCGCCGCCAGCGGAATGCCAATCACGTTGTAGATAAAGGCCCAGAACAGGTTCCACTTGATCGTCGTCAGCGTGCGCTTGCTCAGAGTAATCGCCTGGGGCACGCTCCGCAGGTCGCCCCGCATCAGCGTCACGTCGGCGGCCTCCATTGCCACATCGGTGCCGGTGCCGATGGCGATGCCTACATCGGCCTGCGCCAGCGCGGGCGCGTCGTTAATGCCGTCGCCGACCATTGCCACCAGTTTGCCCTCCTCCTGCAGCCGCCGCACCTCGGCGACCTTGTCCTGGGGCAGCACCTCGGCCAGCACCCGGTCGATCCCCACCTGCCGCGCTATCGCCTCGGCGGTGCGCTGATTATCGCCGGTCAGCATGGCGACTTCGATGCCCAGGTGGTGCAGTTCGGCCACAGCCCGCTGCGAGGTCGGCTTGACCGTGTCGGCCACGGCGACCACCCCCAGGGCGACACCCTCGGCGGCGACAATCATGGCGGTTTTGCCCTCAGCCTGGAGCCGGGCTACCTCCGCTTCCAGACCATTGAGGATAATCTGGCGATCCCGCATCAGCTTGAGCGTGCCCAGCAGAACATCGCGTCCATCTACCCGCGCACTGATGCCATGCCCGGCAATCGCCTCAAAGCTCTCCGGTTCGCTCAGGCGCAACTGCTGCTCCTGCGCGGCACGGACAATCGCCTCACCCAGCGGATGCTCGCTGCCCCGTTCGGCGCCGGCCGCCAGTTGCAGCAGCGCCGAACGGCCATCGCCGATTGGCGACTGACCGCCGTTCGATGAAACATATTGCGTCGTGGACACGGGTTCATCGGCGGTGGTGGCTGCCGGCACCTGCACCAACTCCGGCGCAACCCCGACGGCCTGCGTGTGCCGGCCGGTGTCGGCCACAATCACATCCGTCACCACCGGGCGACCCTCGGTAATCGTGCCGGTCTTGTCGAGCACAATTGTCTGGATGGCGTTGGCCCGCTCCAGGCTCTCGGCATTTTTGATCAGGATGCCATGCTCCGCGCCGGTGCCGGTACCGACCATAATCGCTGTCGGGGTTGCCAGGCCCAACGCGCAGGGACAGGCGATCACCAGCACCGCCACCGCGAAGATCATCGCCTGCGTGAAGCCCACACCGCCAAAGAAGAACCAGCCCAGGAAGGTCGCCAGCGCGATGCCGATCACCACCGGCACAAACACCGCCGCAACCTTATCCACCAGCCGCTGCACCGGGGCGCGGCTGCCCTGCGCCTCCTGCACCAGCCGAATAATCTGCGCCAGCGCGGTCTCCTTGCCGACGCGGGTGGCGCGGAACTGGAAGCTGCCGCTCTTGTTGACCGTCGCGCCGATGACGGTATCGCCGACTTCCTTGGCAACCGGCAGGCTCTCCCCCGTGATCATACTCTCATCAATGCTGGAGCGCCCCCGGACAATGCTGCCGTCTACCGGAATCTTCTCGCCGGGACGGACAATCACGATATCACCGGCACGCACCTGGTCTACCGGGATATCCTGCTCGGTATCGTTGCGCAGCACGCGGGCGGTTTTGGCCTGCAGGCCCATCAGCGCCTTGATCGCCGCGCTGGTCTGGCTCTTGGCGCGCGCCTCCAGCAGCTTGCCCACCAGGATCAGTGTGATGATCATCGCCGCCGTTTCAAAATAGACATGCCCGGTCATGCCAAACAGCAACAGCCCCAGGCTGTAGAAGTAGGCCGCCGAGGAACCCATGACGATGAGCGTATCCATGTTGGCGGTCTTATCTTTAAGCGCCTTCCAGGCATGGATATAGAAATCGCGCCCGCTGTAGAACTGCACCGGGGTTGCCAGTACCAGGAAGAGCCAGTTGAGCAGATCGGCGTAGGCGGGATAGTTCATCTCCATCCCGGCCATGCCGCCACTGCCGGCAGCGGCGCCAACCAACCAGGGCGAAATCAGCCCGAAGTCACGGGACATCGAGATCAGGAAGAGCGGCAGGCCAAACAGGATACCGACCATGAACTGGCGGCGCTTCGTGGTCAACTCCCGCGCGCGGGCCACGGCCTCCACATCCTCGACGGTTTCCATATCGCTGTCGGCGGTTTCGATGACGCCATAGCCGGCCTGCTCCACCGCCGCCTTGATATCCTGCCAGGTTGCGGTCGTCGGCACATAGGTCACGGTGGCCTGCTCGCTTGCCAGGTTGACCTGAACATTCAGCACACCGGGTACCTTGTTCAACGCCTTCTCCACCCGGCGCGAGCAGGTGGCGCAGGTCATGCCCGTCACCGGGAACTCGATCCGGTCAGTAATCACGCCATATCCGGCCTGCTCCACTATTGCCGGCAACTGATCCGGCGTAATCCGGGCAGGATCGTAGGTCACGGTGGCCTGCTCACTCGCCAGATTAACGCTGGCGGCACACACGCCCGACACCTTGTTCAGCGCCTTCTCCACCCGTGTGGAACAGGTGGCGCAGGTCATCCCGGTTACGGGAAATTGGATTTGCTCTTCTGCCATAGTCTCCTCCTGATGTGTAACGCCTGGTCAGCGATGCGTTGCGTGATGCATGAAGCGTGAAGAAATTGTATTAACCACGCCTCTTCCCATCCGTGCCGCACTGGACGCGCAGAAGCACGTCCCTACAGGCGGGCACATAAGAGGCGAGAAAGCATACCGCATGTCGTCGCCTCCGCGCCTCCTCACATCCTCGTCATCCTCGTCGCGCCGGACGCGCAGAAGCACGTCCCTACAGGCGGGCTACGTCCTCATACCCGGCCTCGTTGATAGCCGCGATGACGGCATCGCTGCTGACCTGATCGGTATGCTCAACGGTAACGGTCTTGTCATCAATCGAAACCAGCACGCGCTGGACACCTTCCAGGGTCGAAACTTCGTCGGTGATTGCGCGGACGCAGTGCTGGCAGGCCACACCCGGGACACGGAACTGTTCGGTCGTCATTGCTTCCTCCTTTAAGACTTGGTGTCGGTCGCTTCAAAGACCTGGAGCAACTCGCCCAGCACGCGCTGGCGCTCCTCCGGATCTTCACCACGTACTGCCGTGGTGACACAGGTATTGAGATGCCGCTCAAGGATCATCCGGTTGACCCCGTCGATTGCCCGCTGGATTGCTTTGGTCTGCCGGATCAGGTCGATGCAGTAGGCTTCGTCCTCGACCATACGCTGAACACCGCGCACATGGCCCTCGATGGTTTTGAGACGTGTCAGCAGCTTCTGAGTATGCTCAGTCATAGGATCGTCCCATCATTCCTTCTGTTAGCCCCCCCCAGGGGGGGTGGGTAAGATGGAACTAGTGTAGCAGATTACCGGCCCATGTGTCAAGCACGAATGGAGTGGAGCAGCCATGGTGCCCGGTTCCGGGGCGGTTGACACGCCTGCGGCTTTGCTGTACCATACGCCCCACGATAGACTGGAGATTCGTTATGGTAAGAGCAGGGTGCGCTGCCGGTAACCCGGGTGCCGGCGCAGAACCAGGCGTAAGGGATGGCATATGCAAGATTCTGTCGAACAGTTCCTGGCGTATATGACGTGTGAGCGTGGGCTGGCGACCAATACCACCGCCGCGTACCGCACCGATCTGGATCAACTGGGTGTGTTTCTACGCGAACGGGGTGTGGGAAGCTGGGTTGAGACCAGCAGTGATGATATGCTGGCCTTTATGCTCTACCTGCGCGAACGGCGCTATGCCGACTCGACGGTTGCCCGGCGTACTGCGGCGGTCAAGGCGTTTTTTAATTATCTTTACCGGGAAAAGACGATTGAAACCGACCCGACTGAACAAATCGACTCGCCCAAGGTTGATCGCTTTCCCCCGCGCGCTATTTCTCCGCACCTGGTAGACGAACTGCTCGAGCTGCCGCTACGCTCCTCCTCACCCGAAGGTCTGCGCGATAAAGCCATGCTGGAACTGCTCTATGCCACCGGTGTGCGCGTAAGCGAACTGGTTGCCCTGAACCTGCCCGATGTCAGCCTGGAAGAGGGCACAGTTCACTGCCAGGGCAAAGGTGAACGCCGGCGACTGCTGCCGATCAACGGCACGGCCAACACCTCGCTGGAGGAGTATCTGGACATTGGGCGCACGCAACTGGCGCGGAGCAGTGCCCAGAAGACCGATGCGCTCTTCTTGAACCACCGGGGCAAGCGGCTGACGCGCCAGGGCTTCTGGCTGATCCTTAAGGGGTATGCCGAGGAACTGGGGCAGGATGACCTGACACCACATACACTGCGCCACTCGTTTGCCGCGCATAAGTTAAGCAATGGGGCCGATCTGCGTGAGGTGCAGGAACTGCTGGGGCATGCCTCGCTCTCTACAACCCAGATTTACACGCTGCTCTCAAATGTTCCCAACAGCGAAGCGGCGCGCAAGCAACTGGCACAGCAAACATCCAATGGGGCCGACCCATCCTCCAGCCCAAATGGGACAGCCAACGGGAAACATCCCCACTTTACAGCGACCGAAGAGAAGTGACTATGTCCGGCTAATGAGGTTTGAATTGTTAATCCGGACAGCACGGATCGGGAGTCCCGGCTTCAGTCAGTTTTCTATTGCCTCGACAAGCAGCAGGCGGCAGTAGGGTGCATAGAATGCACTGTTCTTCTGCCGCACTCCATATCCGGACTATTTGTTCAAACTTCACAAGCCGGGGGGCTGCTTCTCTCAAGTGTAGACTTTTTCGCCGGAGCGCATTGAAATGCGGTTAGCTAGACCGGCAGAGACCACCGCTCCAAAAAACATTTCCCGCACCAGGACGGGCTGCGGATGCGCAGAAGCGCGTCCCTACAACAAAAAGTCTATACCTGAGAGGGGGCTGCTTCAAGCCGTAGCCGCTGAGACGGTTTGAGAAATTCACGCAAAAAGTGCTATACTGAGCGTAATCTGCATCCCGATAGTCCCTCATCACCTTGCGCCGTTCATCCTGCGACACTGTGGCATACGCAGCGCGCAATTGATCGACAGTACAGCAGAGGATCTGCACCATGGGCCCATCAACAGGACAACCGGAGCGCTGGACCGTGGCCGATTTGGAGTTGATGCCCGCCGACGGCACGGTCTACGAGTTGATCAATGGCAAGTTGTTTACCTCACAACCGCCGACCTGGGAGCATCAGCATGCCTGTAGCCTGATCTTTATGGAGTTGCAGCGCTGGTCGTACACGCACCCCCACGGGGAAGCACGTATGGCTCCCGATCTTTTATTCAGCAAGTTTGATAATGTCCTGCCGGATGTCATCTGGATCAGCGCAAAGCGGATGGCATTGCTCTGGGATGGCGCGGGACATCTCTGCGGTGCGCCGGAACTGGTGGTTGAGGTGCTCTCACCCGGCCCGGAGAATGAGCAGCGCGACCGGGAGGCCAAACGGAGACTCTACGCGGCACAGGGCATACAGGAGTACTGGATCGCCGACTGGCATACGCAGCAGGTAACGATCTACCGACTGGACGATGCCCGGCTCCGGCAGGCGGCGCTGCTGCACGCTACGGATACGATAACTTCGCCGCTGCTGCCGGGCTTTGCCTGCCCGGTCAGGCATCTGTTTCAGCGCGGGTAGTATCGGCTTTTGCCTGCTCCCACTGCCGGTACTATTCATCCGTCTCCGGCCAGGTGTAGACAACCCGATCTCCACTCAGGTCTACGGCATAGAGACGCTGAAAGGTTAGCCAGGCCATGTCTGCTTCCCAGGCAATCCCCCGGCAGAGCGCCACTCCATCCCGTGGGGCAAAATGCATTACACCGCTCCTTGTCCCATCGGCCAGGGTGAGCGTTTCCAGTTGAAGCCGGTCGGGGAGTTGCTGCGCCAGCGCAAATCCGCCCGGCACCGGATGCCCGGTCCAATCACCCGGCCCCAGTGCCACCTCCCGCCGGCGCGTAGCCTGAAGCGGATAGCGCCAGCGCCGTTCACCCAGGGCTACATCCAGTCCCCAGAGTTCAACCGACTGCCGATCATCCAGTGCCACGGCTTCGATCAGCAGATGACCGTCACGCGCCGCCAGCGGCCGGATGCCATACTCCTGGCCCTGAATGAGCCGGCGGGGGTGACCATCTTGCAGATTCAGCGCGGTTAATCCGCCCGGCACGCTGACATAGAGCGCCGCATCTGCCAGCAACGTCTGTCGCTCCTGGAACGCCGCCGGCAGTGGATCTTCCAGCAAGCTGCTCCAGACCGACGCACCCGTTGTAGCATCAACCTGTTGCACACAGCGGTTGAAGCCCTCCCCCACGCCATCCGCCAGCAGGTAGAGCGCCCGGTTATCCGCTGCAACCAGCAGAGTTGCAAATGGAAGATCGGCAGCATCGGCGGCTCGCGCTTCCAGCCCGGCGCAAGCAGGCCCGCTCCGCTGAACCAGCGTTCCATCTGCCGCGTTGAACAGTTCCAGCACACTGCCGTCCGGATCAGTCGGCTGATATCGCAGTGTCGCAATCCGGTCGCCAATCACGCGCAACTGTCGCGGCGTACCGGTCAACTGGTGGGTCCAGGCATCCAGACCGTTGGCGGCAGCGATACTCTGCAGCGTTCCATCACGCGTCAGCGCAATCAGGTAGTCGTCCGCAAGCTGAAGACAGTCGGAACAGTCTGGGGGCAGAGTATCGGCGAGCGCCGCCTCCCAGACGATCCGCCCACTCGCGCGGTCAAGCGCCAGCAAACGCGTCTCGTCAAGCAGGTAGATCAGCGCGTGACCGGGGATAACCTGAGGGCGCATACTGAACATTCCCAGTGGCGGGCTCTCCCAGCGCACCGTCCGATCAGCCCCGGCGAGATAGACCAGGCGGGTCGTGTCTTCCACCAGATTCTGAGTGAAGAGCAACAGATCCGGCGTCATACCAGCCTGATCCCCCGGACCCGGCAGCGGAACGGCTGCGCTATACACACTCTGATGAAGGGTCGCAACAGAGCGCACCGCAACAGATACGCCGGCGGGCGCCGGCGGGGTTGCAGCGCCCGGTGTTGCAGTGCTGAGCGACGGCACTGATATCGGTTGCGCCGGACGGCGCACACCACCTACCAGCGTTCGGCTCATCTCCAGCAGCAGGAGCAGACTTACACTTATCAGGAGAACGATGATCAAGCGATAGCGGTTCATAGAATGTTGCTCCTATCAATATTCACGCGGGTATGTCGTACGCGTCCGGGTAATGCTAACCTTTCTTTAATTATACTCTTTCGTATTAAGGCAGAATTACCCGCACCGTTACGGATATAGCCCGTAAAGCCCAGGTGCTTCTAGCCCTGGGATAAAAGGGCTTCACTCGCTTTCGCCGCTTCAGTCGCACTTGTGTTCTGGATGATTTTAAGCTATACTACTCATTATGAGCAAC
>DAOTUI010000288.1:0-3555 GCA_034437035.1 Chloroflexaceae bacterium | reverse complement strand
GTTGCTCATAATGAGTAGTATAGCTTAAAATCATCCAGAACACAAGTGCGACTGAAGCGGCTAAAGCGAGTGAAGCCCTTTTATCCCAGGGCTAGAAGCACCTGGGCTTTACGGGCTATATCCGTAATTGTTTTCTGAAGAGGTCTTCTGTTGATGTTCCAAAATAGGAAGACAGTCATGTGTTATTGCCTGGTTTTCTGCTACAACTACACGGTGAGTATGCATCTCCAGCGTCCTACTATTGTACCATCTTCCCGGCAGGTAGTTGCATTCTGGCTGATCGGGCTTGTATGAACCCCGATCAGCCAGAGCCCGACTACGCAGTCTTTGTTGTGAACCTGGCCGCTTACGGCCGCCAGTGCGGATACTGGTCTTCTGCCGGGTTGTCCGTAACCCGGATGGGATTCGTGCCGTCGATGTCGATGATGTAGATCTCGAAGTTGCCGTCCCGATCGGATGCGAAGGAGATCTGGGTGCCGTCGGATGACCAGGTCGGGTGCTCATCGGCGGACGGGTTGTCACTGATGTTGACCGGGTTGGTACCATCGGCGTTCATAGTGTAGATCTCGTTATTGCCGTCCCGGTCGGAGCGGAAGACCAGTTGATTGCCGTCCGGGGACCAGTCCGGGAAGACATCGGCAGCAGGATTGTTCGTCAGGCGGGTCAACTCCGAGCCATCGGCATTCATCACATAGATCTCAAAATTGCCGTCTCGATCCGAAACAAAGGCAATCCGCTCACCATTGGGCGACCAGGCGATGTTGCCGTCATTGGCCGGGTGGTTGGTCAGGTTGATCAGTCCGGTACCATCCCGGTTGATCATGAAAATATCCCAGTTTCCTGTGCGGCGCGACTCAAAGCCGAGGCGGGTGCCGTCAGGGTGCCAATCAGGATGCAGATCGACGGCAGCGTCATTAGTCAGGCTACCCGGCTCGCCCCCGCCGATATCCAGGATAAAGATGTCGTCGTTGTTATTACGGTTAGATGAAAAGGCCAATGCACTGCCGTCGGGGGACCATGCCGGGTGGGTATCGGTTGCCGGGCTAGATGTCAGGTTGGCCAGGTTTGCTCCGTTAATATTGACGGCGAAGATATCAACCGAGAGGATATTATCACGTCGCGAAGTGAAGGCCACCCGCTTCTCAGCCGGTTGGGGCGGTATCCAGTCAGGCTGAGTATCGCTTGCGGGTACTTGCGTCAGGTTGGTTGCCTCACTCCCGTCAACATTCATCATATAGATCTCCGCGTTGCCGTCGCGGTTTGAGGAGAAGGCAATCTGTGCGCCCTGGGCGGACCAGGTCGGCCACTCATCGGCCGCCGGTGCCTCGGTCAGGCGGGTCTGTCCGGCTCCATCGCTGTTCATCACAAAAATATCGATATCACCAGCCCGGTTTGAGGAGAAGGCAATCCGGCTACTGTCCGGCGACCAGGCCGGCATGGTATCCTCCGCCGGATCGCTCGTCAATTGCGCCAGGCCGGAGCCATCGGTGTTGATCGCATAGATGTCGCGGTTGCCCTCAGCCGAGGCAGAGAAGGCAATCCGCGGACTGTTGGGCGCCCACGCCGGTGTCCCGAGTGCTTCCAGGTCAACCGGCACCTCGGTAATTTCAGATCCTTCTATCTGGATGATCGAAAGCGTCGTATCGCCTGCTTCGTCGGTGGTGACATAGGCGATGCGCGTGCCGTCCGGGGACCAGGTCGGCGCGGATTCGACGGCGTCGTTGTTGGTCAGATTGGTTACCTCCGACCCGTCAGCATTCATAACATAGAGGTCAGTGGTATCCTCCCGGTCGGAGATAAAGGCAATCCGACCACCGCCGGGAGCCCATACCGGGTCGCTATCCACGGCCGGGTCATTGGTCAGGTTGGTTGCGCCTGAGCCGTCGGCATTTATCACAAAGATGTCGGGATTGTCGGCACGGTTGGAGACAAAGACGATCCGCGCGGTGGCATCTGTTGCGGCAACCTGTGTGGTTGTCATTGGTTCGGTTGTAGCGCCGTCGGTTGTACCCTGTTCGGGGGGCGGGGTGTCGGCTGTACCTCCCGCCTGTTCACCAGCGGGCGCATCCGTCATACCGCCCTGTTCTGCGGTAAATTCGCTACACGCTGCTAGCGCAATACCGGCGAACAGCAGCAGACAGGCAAGCCATGGGGCTTTGAATCTCATGCGATGCACAAATACTCCTTTTCTTTGCACACATTCCTACTCAACTGGTAAGTATACACCCGGAACTGTAGCCTATTCCTGAACATTTTGTTCATCTTGCCGTAGTGTTGCCACAAGCGCGTGATTGTTGCCTTGAGTATGCAGGGTGCGGATGGGGAAGGGAATCTCAATTCCCTCCTGCCGGTAGCGCTTGTGGAGGCGTTTGACGAATTCATGCTTGATCATATATTGATCAACGAACTCTTTCCCGCGCAGAATGACGGTAAAGTTAATAAAGAAGTCGCCAAAATTATTGTAGCGAATGAATGGATCAAACTCGGCCACGCCGCCCGGTACCTGTTGCATAATCTCTTTGGCAACTTCTATCGTTACGCGCTCAACAAACTCCAGGTCACTGTCATAACTTACGCCAACATCAATCAAAATCGCCAGTTCCTTGTTCGGATCATAGTAGTTGGTCAGAATGGTTGATGTCATCATTGAATTCGGTACAATAATCAGGTTATTCGGCAACTCACGGATCTGCGTATTGCGCCAGTTAATATCCGCGACATAGCCTTCCTGGCCGCTGCTCAGGCGCACATAGTTGCCCGGGCGAATCTGCCGGGAGAGAATGATCAGGATGCCCGAAATGATATTCGTCAGCGTTTCCTGGAGCGCCAGTGAGATTGCCAGACCACCAACACCGAGGGCGGCCACCGCCGGGGCAACGGGAACGCCGAGGATGTCGAAAATGATCGCCAGGGCAATGCTGAATGCAATAATACGAATAATATTGACAACAATCGTCAGAGCGGAGGAACGTTCATCACTCGCCGCACCATACGAGTTGACCAGCGCGATAGCGGCGCGGATGGAGGCCAGGGTTATGGATATGACAAAGATGACCAGAACCGTGCGGCGTACAAGCGGCACAAAGCGCGCGCCAACGGGAGCATACAGCGTTGTTGCCAGGAAAATGCCGAGCAGGATGGCCCAGAGCACAATCCGGTTGCGCAAAATATCGACGACAATCTCGTCGGCACGCCAGCTTGTGCGCCGTGTCCAGAGGTGCAGCAAGGCCAGGACTACCCGATCAACGATAAAGCCAACCAGTGCGGCCCCCAGAACCAGGGCCAGTGGCTCCAGAAAGCGTAACAGATTTAGCGACTCGGCTGTTTCGATCATTGGTTATGTTGCTCCTCTTGCAGTAACTTACAGGAGTTACGCGGTCGGTTCCAAACGAAGTGTTCACCTGGATAAACGGCCCGATTCGCCTGCGGCAGGGCGGTACCGGACATCCTTATTTCAAGGAATTTTTGCACAATGTGCAAAAATTCCTTGAAAAAGATAAAAAGCGTACCATGCTGCCGCAGGCGAAGATGGCCTTTGGGGAAGTACATGTCTGA
>DAOTUI010000287.1:0-55284 GCA_034437035.1 Chloroflexaceae bacterium | reverse complement strand
CTGTCCTGTTTGCGGGCTTCAGATCGATAGAGATCTCAATGCCGCGATAAATATACTGGCTGTGGGGCTACACAGCCTGGGTGTAAGTCCCGAGAAGCCCACATGCTTTAGCTGTGGGAGTAGTCACTTTGATTGTAGCAGCGGGAGTAACAACAAAGTAGGTCCGCACGCAACTACTATCCCTGCGCCACTTCACGGAGCCGTGCCAGATTGCGCAGCGTGATTCCGGAACGGTCGATATCCAGCAGATCCGCCGCCCGGAACTGGTTGATCACCTTGGTCACTGTCTCACGATAGGCGTTGATCATCTCGGCCAGTTGCTGATGCGTACGATGCGGCAGCCGTGACTGCTGCCCTTCGATCTGTTGAACGTCGCCGGCATCGGCCATATCGAGCAGCAGCGAGGCCAGTCGCGCAGGAACCGACTTGAACGCGACCTCGTTCAGGCGGCGGCTGACCGTCAGGCGATGCTGGCCTAACTCCTCAATCAGCGCCAGGCCCAATGCCGGCTGGCTTGCCAGAGCCTGCAAGACACTCTCACGCGGCACCGCTACCACCCCCGCCGGCTTGATCGCCTCAGCAAAGGTATCGTAGGTACGACTCCCGGCCAGGACGCTATGTCCAAACACCTGTCCCGCCTCGACCACCCAAAGTGTCAACACGCGCCCGCCGGCAGAGAGCATCTGCAAACTGACTTGCCCTGACTGCAGCAGGTAAAATGACTGGGCGGGTTGACTGGGGGTGTAGATGAAGTTGTGGCGACGAAACGACTGCACCGAACCGTGGGGTTCGAGCCACTTCCAGAGGGCTTGCTGCTGTGCTAACCGACTCTGTCTAGACGCCATCGCGCACCTCCTCTCTAGCTACTCCATCGCGGAACTGGTTCTGGTTATACCACAAACCGTACCACGGGATGAACGATCTGCCCCATCTTGAACAAGATCAGGCATCCGATATGCCGCGCCTGCCTGCTTGCATGGGTTCACGGAGGTTCAGGCGATTTTCATAAGTTTCTTCTATTGTAACACACTCCGGGCGGATTAGATCTGCCGGCTGTGGGCCGCCCGGAGTGTGGCGGCCACGGTAAATGGATCAACCGCAATCACGCTGCCGGCAAACAGCTCCATCGCCCCAAAGTTGACCATCCGAGTCAGCGGGTTGCCCCGGTCTACGATGTGTACGCAAACCGGCAGATCGTCCCATGGCTCGATCGTTGCTCCGTAGGGCGGCAGGTAGACCACTACGTTAAAGCTGCGCACACCCTCCGCATCAATCAACCCGCGCAATGCTGCCCAGGTCGCATCCCAGAGCGGTTCAAGTGCAGCCTGCACCACCGCATGGTCCAGCATGCTCCAGTCGTCCACATGAGGAAGATTGCTGGTCGTCAGAATCAGTTCCCGGTCACGAACCGGCGTCAGAGTGACATACCCATGCACGCCATCGCGCTGCCGGAAGGTCAGCCCCAGCGCATCGTGCAACTGCCCAAGATCCGCCGGCAGGTTACGCTCGTGGCGCGTGCGATACGCAACTGCCGCGCGCCGCCGGCGTTCAATCTGGCCGAAAGCCATCCCCTGCGCAAGCATGGTCTGGAGATGCCCATGAATAACCGATGCCCCGGCCCGCCAGAGACAATTCCAGAGAATCAGCGGATAGCGGGCGCCGGCATCGGCAGCGTGGGCCGCCGCCAACCAGCGCAACGCCACATCAAAATAGTCCCGCACCTGATCCCGGTTGAAGCGCAACGGGTGAAACTCGTCAAAGATCACCAACCCATGCCAGGCATCGCACTTGGCAACATTCGAGGCACTGACGCAGTAGCGGCCCTGAATGCGTCCAAACAGATCTACCGTCGTCTGGTTGAACGGGTCGCCAAACATATCGTGCGGCCCGGCCCCGGCGCTGATGAGTGCCTCCAACTCCTGATCGGCATCGGTGGCGCGGTTTTTACGCGCATTAACATCATCATCGCCCAGCGGGCGGCGCGCCCGTAGCGGGTTGTAGTATGCCGCTTCCAGTGACCAGCGATTTGTGACCTTCACAATCGTCTGTTCGGCGACCTGCTCCAGGCTGCCAAAACGCTGCTCAATCCAGTCACGCATTGGCGGGGGCGGCACGGGACGCCCATACACCCGCTCAATAAACAGCAGATCAT
This sequence comes from Chloroflexaceae bacterium, assembly GCA_034437035.1. Lineage (GTDB taxonomy): Bacteria > Chloroflexota > Chloroflexia > Chloroflexales > Chloroflexaceae > CAKZQX01. The sequence continues at coordinate 53,132 of DAOTUI010000287.1, read as the reverse complement.
CAGCCACCGCGCGCAGTTCAGCGGGTAGTGCGGCGAGTAATTCCGGGAGCAGTGCAATCGAAGGGTTTCGCATAACCTCAGCCTGGACCACAGAGCAACTGGTTCAACCAGATCAAGTATATCGGCAGATAGTGAAGTATGCAAGTCAAAAACTTTTCTTACCATACGCCGGCCGAATCATTTGACGCGCAACCAATTCACCGCTACAATATCAACTATGCTCGGAGTACGCCAGAGAATGAGGGATACTCCCCCGGTTGACTCCCGCGCTTTTTTATTTCAATTAACTGTTGCACGATACAAAAACCCGGCAAGGGTAGCTTTAACCGTGAGGATCTGCTCACTCATGGTACAGAATGTATGCGTGGTGTGTACAGAGTTTCAGCGGAAGTGATATAACGAATGTTTGAGAGTCTCTCGGATCGACTACAAAACGTCTTTCAAAAATTGGGCAGCAAGGGCATGCTTACGGAGGCCGACGTACGCGAGGGCATGAAGCAGGTACGTCTGGCGCTGCTCGAAGCTGACGTGAACTATAAAGTTGTCAAGGACTTTGTCTCCCGGGTCACTGAGCAGGCCGTTGGCGAAGAGGTAATGAAAAGCCTGACGCCCGACCAGCAGGTGGTCAAGATTGTCAATCAGGAATTGGTCAATCTGCTCGGCGAAACCAACGCCCCGCTGGAAGAGGCCCGCCCCGGTCCAACGATTTTGATGCTGGTTGGTTTGCAGGGTACCGGTAAAACGACGCTTGCCGCAAAACTGGCGCTTCATCTGCGTAAGAATGGGAAGCGCGTTCTGCTGGTCGCCGCTGACGTCTACCGGCCGGCGGCCATTACCCAGCTTCAATCACTCGGCAAGCAGATCAACGTTCCGGTTTACAGCGAAGGAACTGAGGTCAGTCCACCCGATATCGCCCGAAATGCGCTTGAACTGGCCCGCCAGGATGTCTACAACACAGTTATTATCGACACGGCCGGACGTCTGCAGATCGACGACGCGCTGATGGAGGAGCTGCAGCAGATCAGCGCGGCAGTTCCAATCACCGAGCGCTTGCTGGTCGTTGATGCGATGACCGGGCAGGAAGCGGTCCGGGTGGCCGACACCTTCAACCAGCGGATCAACCTGACAGGTCTGGTGATGACCAAGATGGACGGCGATGCCCGGGGTGGTGCGGCGCTGTCCGTACGGGCCGTTACCGGCGTGCCGATCAAGTTTATGAGTACCGGCGAGAAGGTCGATACCCACACGCTGGAGGCATTTCATCCGGATCGTCTGGCCTCGCGGATCCTGGGCATGGGCGATGTGCTCTCGCTGATTGAACGCGCCGAGCAGATCTACGACGCTGACGAGGCCAAGCAGATGCAGAAGAAACTCAGCAAAGGGAAGTTTGATTTTGAGGACTTCCTCAACGCGATGCACCAGATGCGCAAGCTTGGTCCCCTGCAGCAGATTATCGGCATGATCCCCGGCCTGAGCCAGCTTACGCAGGGTAACGAGGAGATGCTCAGTGAGCAGGAGATGAAGCAGGTTGAGGCGATTATCTTCTCGATGACGCCCCAGGAACGGCGCAATCCGGAGATTATTAAGCGTAGCCGCCGCGAGCGGATTGCCCGGGGCAGCGGCACCGATGTCCAGGATGTGAGCGCCCTGATCAAGCAGTTTCAGGAAATGCAGCGCATGATGAAACAGTTGACCGGCGGCAAAGGCAAAGCCACCAAGAAGGGCAAAAAAGGTCGCCGGGGGCGTGGTGGTGGTCCCGGCGGACCCGGTGGTGAGATCGATCCCAACGATTTGTTGCGGATGTTGCGGTAGCCCAACGCGGGTAGCAACCGGATTATACATACGAGTTTATTTCCACGGAGGTAGATTAGATATGGTTAAGATGCGTCTTCGCCGCATGGGCAAGACTAAACAACCGAGTTATCGTGTTGTTATTGCCGACTCACGTTCACCCCGTGACGGCAAGTTTATTGAGATTATTGGTTACTACAACCCGGTCCAACAGCCGAAAGTGCTGGAGATCAAGGCTGACCGGGCCCGCTACTGGCTGGAGTCCGGAGCGCAACCCTCGGATACGGTAGTGCGGCTCTTGAAGCAGGTTAACGTCCTCGACAGCGACGGCCGGATTATCCTTGCGGAGGCAGCGGAGGTTTCCACACCGGAGGAGACCGGCGTTTCCGCATAACCGTAGAAAGCAGGCAGCGCGGTGTGCGCTACCTGCTTTTCTCAATGATGAGCTATGAAAGATCTACTCGAATATATCGCCCGCAACCTTGTCGATAAGCCGGAAGAGGTTCGCATCAAAGAACGGGTCGGGCGCTTTACCGTCACCTACGAACTATCGGTCAACTCTTCGGAGACGGGGAAAGTAATTGGTCGCAGTGGTCGCGTCGCCAAAGCAATCCGCGATCTGATGAGCGTTGCCGCCGCCCGCCAGAATAAGCGTGTTCATGTTGATATTGATTAGCAGGTCAGCTATCGGAACCCGGTTAGAGATCAGAGATCAGAGATCAGATACCTTCTACTACCTGGTTTCTGATTTCTGCCACCTGATAAGCGGCTTCCCGCGCCCATGATGACCCCAGCACCAGATGAATTGCTCATAATTGGCCGGATTGTCGCGCCCTTCGGCGTGCGCGGTCAGGTAAAATTGCGCGCCGTCACCGACCGCCCCGATCATCTGCAGCGCCATGTGCGTACCGTGTATGTTGGTGCAGCGTATATCCCCTACCAACTTGTCCATGTTATTCAGCATAAACCAGGGTTGCTCATCCTGACGCTTAAAGATGTCACCTCGCGTGATGCCGCCGAGGAGTTGCGCAACACCGAGGTATCGATCCGCATGAGCGATGCAGCGCCCCTCGATCCGGGAGAGTACTATATCCATGAACTCTACGGGTTGCGGGTTGAGACAACCGAGGGTGCCGTTGTCGGTCAGGTCCGGGAAATATTGGAAACCGGGGCAAACGAGGTGCTGATTGTGGCGCGTCCAGGACAAAGCGATGCGCTGATCCCGATGATCCACGACATTGTGCAGGAACTTGATCTAGAGGGGAAACGGCTGGTTATTCAGCCGATGGAGGGGTTGCTTTAACCGAGTTTAATCCGGTTGGGATTGGGCAACCGGCAGGCGGATACGAAACGTCGTTCCCTGCCCCACCACACTGCTGACCGATAGATCACCCTGATGCTGCTCAATAATGCTGTAGCTAATTGCCAGCCCCAGACCAGTACCCGTACTCCGCGTGGTGTAAAACGGCTCAAAAATCTTCGGCAGAATATCCGGCGGAATACCCTGACCAGTATCGCTAAACTCGATCACGACTGCCGGCCCCAACCGCTGCCCGGCTGAACCGACCGTCGATGTAGTCTCAAGACTCTGGCGCTCCTGATTGGCTGCGTCGGCAGTAACATAGGTGCGGATGGTCAATACGCCCCCGTCCGGCATCGACTCTACCACATTGAGAATCAGATTGAGATAGACCTGTTTGAGATGATTGCCAATGGCGTAAACCAGCGGCGGCTTAACAGTCCAATCCCGCACCACGCTGATATGGCTCGTCTGCAGTTGCTTGTCTGCCAGGGCCAGCACTGCATCAAGCAGTTCATGCATATCGGTCAGGCGCATGCCGACGCCATCACGCGAGGGACGGTAGAAATCCAGCATACGCTGCACAATGCCAATCAGGCGATCGACCTCCTCCTGCGCCTTCGAGAGGTAAAGCTGACGTTTATCCTCACTTAATGGCCGATTATTCAGGAGATGCAGCGAGTTATGGATCGCTTGCAGCGGGTTGTTGATCTCGTGCGCAATTGAGGCGGAGAGACGACCAACCGCTGCCAGCTTCTCGGTCTGGAGCAACTGATGCGCAATACGTTGGCGCTCGCTGATATCACGGACCATCACCAGCAAAAGCTGCTGCCCATTGTAGGGCACCCCACTCATACTGATCGAAACCGGAATCGTGCGACCATCTTTTGCCTGCAGCAGCGCATCAACTTCCTTGAGATCATTGGCAACCCGCGATGGAACCGCCGCCGACACCGTGAATGGCGTTACACCATTGACATGGGTTACCGACCCCGGCAGCAACTCGGCCTCGCCCGAACCGACCTCCACCCAGACCTTGGCCCCGATCTCCCAGAGCCCCGGCAGCAAGTCATTAGGATTGATCTCAAGCAGTGCCGCACGGTCATACCCACTCAGATGCTCAGTCGCCCGATTAATATCCAGAATGCGCTGTCGCTCCGTATCCAGCAGCAACACCGCCTCAGTCGCATGGTGCAGCAGCGTGCGGTAGCGGGCCTCCGATTGGGCCACACTGCCGTGCAACCGTGCCTTCTCAATCGCCATTGCTACCGGCGTGGCAAGCGCCGTCATCAACTTGATATCATCCTCGCCAAAATGCTGGCCCGGCTGCCCCAGCAACTCAATTGCGCCACACATGCCACGTTCACTCGCCAGCGCCACACAGAGCCAGTAGGGTGTCGGTTGCAGCGGGTAAGAGAACGGAGCAAGATCATCACCATTGTCAGCGGCAACATCGGCTGCCGTTGCAACCGGCACAATCCCCTCCCATGGCGGAACCCGCTGGGCAATAGTGGCTTTCCACTCACGCGCCGGTACTACCCGTGGGTATCCATCGGCAAGCACCTGACCGATAATTCCCTGGTTCGCCGGTTGATCAATCGGTTTGAGCGGCGAGAGGCTCCCATAGCGCAGAGTTACATACTGTACCAGACGCTGTGAAGTATGGGGTAGGTCATCGGCGGCCAGGAAGAGGTAGCCATGGTCTATCCCCAGCGCAACACTCACCTGGCGCAGGGTTGTAGCAATAATCTGCTCAAGATCCAGCGAACCGGTGACCGCCGTACTCAGGTTGTAGAGTAGCGCCAGTCGGTCAGCGCGGCGCTGGGCCAGATTGTAGAGCCGCGCATTCTCGATGGCAATAGCGGCCTGACCTGCCAGCAGCACCAGCAACTCGCGGTCGGCCTCGGTAAATGACAACCCGGCCGCCTGCGTCTTCGCTGCATTTAACACACCCCGCGCCCGCCCGCCTGTCATCAGCGGCACACAGAGCGCGGAAGAGAGCTGATCATTCTTTAACGCATCTTGCAACTCCGGCACCGGGCACTGCCGGCTGTTCACCAGCAGCGGCTGACCGTGACGCGCAACCCACCCGGCCAGACTCCCGGTCACATTAATCCGCTTACCCACATACACTTCCCGGGGCAATCCGGAACAGGCCGCTATCTGGAGCGTCTTCTCACCCTCATCCAGCAGCATCAGCGAAGCCCGGTCAGCCTTGAGTTCGACACGCACCGTATCAATGATCAGATCATAGAGCCGTGGCAGATCAAGTTCGGCGAGGAGACGCTCGGTAATCTGCACCAGCGGTCGCAGGGCATCGACCCGATTCTGGGTACGCAGTGCTCGCCGCCGCTGTAAAACATTGACAATCGTATTGCGCAGGTCGGTGGTCGAGAAAGGTTTGAGCAAAACCCCCTGAGCACCCATCCGTGTAGCCCGCGCCACATGCTCCAGGGCCGCCATGTCGGTGAGGAGCACAACCGGGATGTTGGGGTCACAACTGCGAATCCGGGCCAGGGGCGTCAGGTCGTGGGGAACCGGCACCTGTAAATCGAGCAACACCAGGTCGAACAGGTCATCACATAACAGCTCGAGTGACTGTTCTGCCGAGGAAACGATTCGGATGACAAAGTCGGCATGCCGAAGTACCTGCGCACACAGGTCAAGTACATTCGGGTCATCGCTAATAATTAGTATGCGGCTCGCGTGATCGCTCATAATCGGAAAAGAAGCACAGACCGGGAAATGCGTCGGGTGCATCCCCCCGTTTATGCACTCATTTCGCAGCACGGCGCTGCAACTCTGCTAAAACGCCTTCAAGTGATACGCCCTGGCACTCCAAAAGCACCAGACTATGGTACAGCAGGTCGGCCATCTCGTAGGTCAACTCCGCAACGGAGTTATTCTTTGCCGCGATAATTACCTCGGAGGCTTCTTCGCCAATTTTTTTGCCGATGCGATCAACACCGCCACGCAGCAACTTAACGGTGTAGGAACCTTCAGCCTGATCCGCTGCGCGCACCCGAATCACATCAATGAGTTGGGTCAACACAACGCCCGGCGGTACCCGTTCTTCCGTAAACTCGCCCTGCATATCGCGGTGAAAGCAACTCGGTCGCCCGGTGTGACAGGTCGGCCCGTCCGGTTCGGCCAGCAGCAGTAGCGCATCGCCATCGCAATCCTGCCGTACCGCGACCAGTCGCAAGAAATTCCCACTTGTCGCGCCCTTCTGCCAGAACGCGCCCCGGCTGCGACTCCAGAATGTCACCAGGCCACTCTCGCGGGTGCGGCGCAACGCCTCTTCATTCATATACCCCAGCATCAGCACTTCGCCACTGCGAGCATGCTGCACAACCGTCGGGATCAAACCGTTGCTATCGAATTTGAGCATGATAGTCCGTAATCCGTAGTCCGTATATCGACCTGATACGAAATAAACCAGGACTTACGCGGTCGGTTCCAAACCAGGCGTTTGCCTGGATGAACGTCCCGACTCGCCTGCGGCAGCATGGTACATTTTGATCCTTGTTCACGAAAATTTTGCACTGTGTGCAAAATTTTCGTGAACAAGGATGGTTTCTTCCGCCCTGCCGGAGGCGACAGTTCGTTCCGGGTCAGGGACCACGTAAGTCGTGTAAACGTTGAGCACATAGTCCGGGTATGTACTATCCTGGAGTCCCGGCTTTAGCCAGTGAATGCCTGCCTCAGCAGCGGCATACTGCCGGGAACGCCTGATTCGGCTGAAGCCGGGGCTCCGATCCAGCACATGTCCAGATTTAATGTTCAATTTTATCTTCATCAGGCTATCAACGCTGCCGCACTCCAAAGCGTTCTAGTGGCGAAAATGACGTGTCTCGGTAAAGACCATGGCCGCACCCGCCTGATCGGCGGCGGCGATCACCTCGGCATCGCGCACCGAGCCGCCCGGCTGAATAATTGCGGTTGCGCCCGCCGCGAGTGCTGCCTCAACGCCATCGGCAAACGGGAAGAGCGCATCACTGGCAACCACCGAGCCGGCCAGCGATAGCCCGGCATTTTGCGCCTTCCAGACCGCCAACCGCGAACTATCCACCCGGCTCATCTGCCCCGCGCCAATGCCCAGCGTGCGGTCCACCGTTCCATAGACAATCGCATTCGACTTGACATGTTTGACGACACGCCATGCCAGCCGCAACGCCCGCGACTCATCATCGCTCGGAGCGCGACGCGTCACAACATTGAACGGCTCCGCATCCAGGGGAGCATGATCAGCCGCCTGTACCAGCACACCACCGGGAACACTCTGCACCACCATTGTACCCGCGCGGGTTACAGGCTGTCGTACGCGCATCAGTCGGCGGTTTTTCTTTTTCTGGAGTAGCGCCAGCGCATCCGGTTCAAATGCAGGCGCAATAATAATTTCGGTAAAAATCTCATCAATGGCCTGAGCCAGCGGCAGATCGCAGGGCGCATTCAGCGCAATAATCCCGCCGAAGGGAGCCTGCCGATCGGTCGCAAAGGCGCGCTCCCAGGCATCCAGCGTGGTTGGGCCGACACCCACGCCGCATGGATTGGTATGCTTAATAATCGCCAGGGCGACCCCTTCGCCCGGGTGAAACTCCTCAACCAACTCCTGGGCCGCCGCAATATCGAGAATATTGATATACGACAGCGCTTTGCCGTGGAGTTGTTCAAAATAAGCAAAGAAATTACCATAGAGCGCCGCCGGCTGATGCGGATTCTCGCCATAGCGTAAATCCTGTGCATGCTCCCAGGCCAGCGGCAGCGTCTGCGGAAACGACACATCGGTCAGATAACCGGCAATCGCGGCATCATACGCGGCGGTATGGGCGAAGGCTTTCGCCGCCAGTCGCCGGCGTACCTCCAGCGGCACGTCACCCGCACGCAGATGCGTGATGACCAGATCATAGTCGGCCGGGTCAACCAGCGGTATTACGGCGGAAAAATTTTTCGCCGCAGCCCGCAGCAGCGTCACACCGCCGATATCGATCTGCTCCAGCGCCTCGGCCAGCGTAACCTCAGGCTGCGCAATCGTCTGGGCAAACGGGTAGAGATTAACAACAACCATATCAATGGGGCTCATGCCGTGCGCGGCAAGCTGCTGCGCATGGGCCGGAACATCGCGGCGGGACAGGATACCGGCATGGATAGCAGGATGCAGGGTTTTCACACGCCCATCAAGAACTTCCGGAAAGCCGGTGACATCGCTCACCGAACGCGCCGGAATACCCGCCTCAACCAGCATACGCTGCGTCTTCCCGGTGGAGACCAGTTCGCTCCCCAGGTCGGCCAATGCCTGACCCAACTCGACAATCCCCGCTTTATCCCAGACACTTATCAGTGTACGCACAACTCTCCCCTGGCTGGCCAAAGATACAAACCACGACAAATAACCCTACCCGCCGCCGAGTAGGATTGTCCGATCACATTGATTACTGGTTGCAGGAACGCTACGCACCCCGCACCGGCCATACAGCATCCATATCTCCCCGGATACAGACTACCCGGTAGAACTAATCTTCACGTTTTTCGATCAAGCCGTTAGAAAGTAATTGGGCAATGATTTCGCACGTACGAAACTCACCCAACCCACCCCGCTGCGCAATCTGAGCGACCGTATTTGTTCCATTAACCATGGTCAGGACACGCCACTCCTCGGCTTCCAGGTTAATCTCTGTCGTCCCAGAAGCCGGATTGGGCACCAGGCGCGGCACCATCATGAGCGACGGCACATGCTCCTGGATGCCGGCCCAGGCATCCTGGCGCATAATCCCTTCCATGATAATAACCTCATTACTGACAGTGATTGTGGGATGCTCAAGCACCTTATCTTCTTCAAAAGAGAAAGGGCCGGATTCAAAAGTAAAAAATGTATAGACGGCCTCAAGCGGGGACATTCCAGGCAACTCCGCGCCGATAATCCGACCGTCGCGGAAGTAGAGCCAACCCTCGATCTCCTGACCGCCACGCCACCCATGCATGTGAACCCCGCCGGTCTTCTTACTCAGGTCCACAAGCTGAATAATATCTGTCAGGGGAAACTCGCTAAGATCGCCTGCAAGAGCCATAGACACCTCTCACCAATAGGCGTTGTATTACCGGCGATAGGATCACCGTACCCCTACGTACTACAGCCGACTGATAACCAGCTTACTAATCGCCTTTAGCGTATTAAACACGCCGACGCCCGTGGTAGCAACGGCTTCAAAGCGCTGCCAGTGCATACCGTTCAGGTATTTATCCAGCACCGGAACGGGCAGAACATCGCCGAGATCGCGCTTGTTATACTGTAAGATAACCGGGAACTCCTGAAATTTTTTGTTCTGGCGGGTAATATTCACTGCCAGCTCTTTCAGGCTTTTGATATTCTCTTCCAGCTTACTCCGCTGCGAGTCGGCAACAAACACAACCCCATCGGAACCATTGAGCACCGCGACCCGCGTACGCTCATAGAGTACCTGCCCCGGCACCGTATACAGATGGAACCGCGTCTGGAAGCCACGCACCTTTCCCAGGTCCAGGGGTAAAAAGTCAAAGAAAAGGGTGCGCTCGGTTTCAGTAGCAATGGAAAGCAAATCGCCCTTCGTATCGCGCGGAACCTGGGCATGGATATACTGCAAGTTGGATGTCTTGCCGCACATCCCTGGCCCATAGTAGACGATTTTGCAATGAATTTCGCGCGCTGCAACGTTGATCAGAGCCATAGATTATCTCGCGTGCCTGTAAGAGCGTACCACGTCCACACATCTAGCGAAAGCGGGGCTTGCTGTCCGACTGGCCTGGTTCTCTCCAGGCTGTTGAACCCGCCGACCATCCGAACAGCCCCCCAGGATGAACACAAACTGAATGACACTGCCGGCACTCGTGCCGGCACCGCCACACTGAACGCTATCAATCACGGAACAGCAGATCGATCGTATCTTCCATTGAGGTACGGAAAGAGGAACCCAGCACCTCGTCGCGCGCTTTATGCTGTTGCCGTACGCGCTCCAACACGGTGGCAAGTTCATCCGTCGCCTTCTTGGTCAACACCTTCACCAGGCCAATATGCGTACCTTTATTGAAGATGATACAAAGAATCCACTGTTCCTCAATTAAGGCAATAAAAATATTTTCGCGCACACCCTGCTGGAAGAGTACCCGAAAATCCTTCTCGCGCAGCAGTTTCGCAACTTCCCGCGACGAAGCAAACGTCCCAGCGATAAGCGCGCCGAGAGCCGTAATATCCTGGCGATCACCATCACCCTGTGAAGAAATCACCTGACCGCTTTTATCAAGCAACAATGCATAATTGCCGCCGGTATCTTCTACCAGATGGTTCAGGCACTCCTCAACCTTTGTTATCTCCTCAGAGGGTACAATCAGACTTGTAAGTTGTGGGTCCATCAGCACCTGCCTTGTGTTTCCTAAATGATATGATCAGGATGCCCGAACTGTATCATCTATGGCAATTATAGCACATAGCACGTCAAATTGCGTTCAGTGCATCGGCTAAATCATGGCGATGGATGGCGACAAGGAAGCGCACCTGGCCGAGTTCTTCGCGGGTATTCGCCATCAGCAAGAGCATGGCTTCGTCACTGATCGGTTCCAACAGGACCAGACCCTGCTCATATTCGAGCAGTGTTTGCATGGTGTCACCCTTGTTGATCTCACGACCCAGCGCATCAGCCATAGCCAGACCATTGGAGGCAACCGCACAGATTGCATCGACATCAACATCCGGGCGGGACGCGCTTTCAATCAGCAACCCATCGTGAGCAACGACGGCAGCCATCTCCACGCTATCGAGGGCACGGAAGCGTCCCAGAAGGCTTCTTAGATTGCTACTCATACCAGAGAGTTCTCCTCGCCAATGCTACCAGCATCAGCATCATCGCCAGTCGAACGCATCTTATTATACTACTACGATACCTATGATGCCACTCGTACCCACTGATTGCTGACTAAAGTTCCGTTATATCACCCCGGACATCATTGTTGTTTGTGCCCGCTGTACGCTCACGCTCTTTCTCTTTCGGTGGGCGGCCCGTGCGAATGTTTCGCAACGAGTGAATCGTTGCCGTAATCGCCCGATCAGCCCATCCGTAGATCGTCGGGCGGCTCTTCTGCAACTCGTCGGCTATCTGGGTAACATTTGTCCGATACTCCGGGTCAAATGTGGCGAGGTTGATGCGCGCCGAAGCTACGATTTGCTGTATCTCTTCCTCGGTTAGACCATGAGCCCGGATGAGCTTTTTGGCTCGCTTGCTGGTCAGGTCGAGTTGCATAGAGGCTCCTTACCGACACATCCCGGCACTATTGCTGACAGCGTGGTCGAACCAACAGCGAGGCGTAATGTTTTATTAGAATAGCATAGTGATCTTTATCTGTCCAGTCCTGTTTGTAAATAGTATATCTGGCATCGGGGACATAGGTCAAAGGTGACGTTTCGCAGCAACCCGATCTTATGTTATCTGGAGCAGGCATGTTGACGGATAAGCGCTGCCGAACAGTCGTTGTCCATTTCAGACTTCGGGTAAAGCTTAACACGTTTTTCCCGCGCTATGGCATAAGGTGTAAAGGCTTGTCCGGCATGGGGAGCGCAATTTTCGGGGAGCAGATAACATGACCCTCCATCCTGCCATGGCGCAGGATGAAGGGTCATATTTGTCCGGTATCATTTCTGGTCGTGGTAGTTTAGTTCCGGTTGCCGACGTTAACGGTAATCCGGCGCGGCTTGACTTCCTCCGCCTTGGGAATCTCCAGGTGGAGGAGGCCATTCTCCAGCTTCGCGCTGATCTGATCGGCCTTGACCGTGTTCGGCAGCGCAACGCTGCGCTGGAAGCTGCCAAACCGCCGCTCGACCCGATGGTAGTTGCGCTCCTTACGCTCCTCTTCCTCGCGCATTTCGCCGCTGATCAGCAAGACGTTGTTCTCAATGGTGATGTTCAAATCGTCGCTCTTGATCCCCGGAACTGCGGCCTCGACGATAAAGGCTTCCGGTGTTTCGCTCAGGTCAAGCGCCGGAACAAAGCCCTGGGTTGTACGCGTGCTGCCCGGCGTCGGCACAACGCTCTCCTCAAGCAACTGGCTCATTGCCTCACGGAGCGACAGCATGTCTTGGAAAGGATCCCAGCGAGTTACGTTTGCCATAATCACACCTCCTCAGTGTATCTGTGTGTCTCTATGTATGTTATCCTGTTGTTAGCTATCTTGTAACGATTTCAGGATACCGCTCATCTATTAGATTGGCGTACACGGAGCGTTAGAACGATGTTAGAACTGACTGATCACCGCCTACGCCAGCGGGAATATCTCTTACAGATAAGCCGCGCCATTACTGCTCAACTCGATCTGACCAGCGTGCTCAATCTGGTTATTGAGGTTGCCGTAGAGATGCTGGCAGGCACATCCGGCCTGATTGCGCTGTATGAGGAGGACGGCAGCGAGGAACTGCGGATCTATGCCTCGGCCGGACTGCGGCGCGAGGTCTGGCCCGCCTTTGGGCCGCTGCTGGACCTGTCGCCCAGGGAGGCTGCCCGCGAAGCGCTGGTCCGCGTGATGCGCACGATCGCCGCCGACACCGGGCTGGCGCTACGCCAGATGATTGCGCTGCCGCTGACCTTTCACGACACGCCGGTCGGGGTGATCTATGTCTTCCGGGCGGCGCTCAATGTAGCCTTCTCGGCCGATGATGAGCAGGTGCTTCAGGCGTTTGCGAACCAGGCCGCCATCGCCGTTAGCAATGCGCGGCTCTACCAGGGCGCGGTACGCGAGAAGCAGCGCCTGAATGCCATTATTGAGCAGAGTGCGGACGGCGTGATGATCCTTGATAGCCGCTGGCGGATTACCAGCTTCAACAAAGCCATGGAGCAGTTGACCGGCTGGGCGCGCGAAGAGGCGGTCGGGCGACCCTGCGCCGAGGTGCTGGGTGTTCGCAATACTCAGGGCGTGAATCTCTGCCTGGTTGACTGTCCCCTGCAGCGCCAGCCACATGTCGCCAATCCGGTAATCGAGGGCTGGGTGACGAACCGCGATGGCCGCGAGTTGTACATTCAGAGCCGCTACGCGCCGCAGCGCAGTCCCAACGGGGCCTTCCTGGGAGCGATTGCCAATGTCCGCGATATCACCGAGCAAAAGCGCGAGGAGGAGCTGCAGAACACATTTATCTCGATCATCTCCCATGAACTGAAGACACCGGTCAGCATTATCAAGGGATATGCCGAAACGCTCCGGCGCGAGGATGCCAACTGGAGCCAGGAGACGCTGCGCGATGGGTTTCAGGTAATTGAGGAGGAGGCCGACCGGCTCGCCAACCAGATCCAGGATTTGCTCGATGTCTCGCGCTTCCTGGCCGGCGGGCTGCACCTGGATATGACCGACTGGTCGCTGCCGGCACTCGCGCGCCAGGTGGTGCAGGGATTTGCCGCCCAGACTGATGAGCGGTTCGAGTTTGAGCTACGCCTGCCCGAGGATTTCCCACCCGTGCATGGCGATTATGAACGCATCCGGATGGTACTGACAAACCTGGTTTCCAATGCGGTGAAATACAGTCCCGATGGGGGTATCATTCGGATTGGGGCGAAGGCCGAAGATGACCTGGCAATTATTTATGTTGCCGACAAGGGCATCGGTATCCCGTCGGAGGAGCAGCAGCGCATCTTTCAGCGCTTCTACCGGGTGGATAACCGGCTGCGGCGCGAGACGCAGGGCACCGGCATCGGTCTCTACCTGACACGCTCCATCGTTGAGGCGCACGGTGGGCGCATCTGGGTGGAGAGCCAGGTCGGGCGCGGCTCACGCTTTCTCTTTACGCTGCCGTTGGCGCGCCGCCAGATTACGGCGGATGTGGAGGTCGAACCGGCGGAAGCGCTTGACCACCCCAATACCCCTGGGGGGTAATCAAGATCACATAAAGAGCGGGACGAACGTGGTATACTGGGAACATAGCCAGGGTCCGACCCGGTATGCCCGGTTGGGTTGCCCTGGCAATACCCTAATAATTCAGGAAGAAAAGGGAGCGCGTGATGGGCAGAGAAGATCGGTAAGGAGAAGCCGAACGCGTGACCCGGCGGGCAGCGTTATCACCAAAAATTGACCCATCACGCGGTTGTTCGTCCGTGTCACGCGTCATATATCACCTGAGGAGCGGAATTTATGCACAAGAAAGTTGTTATCATCGGGTCAGGTCCGGCAGGATTGACGGCAGCCCTCTACGCCGCGCGCGCAAACCTGGAGCCGCTCGTGATTCGGGGCCTTCAACCCGGCGGCCTGATCGCAACAACCAGCGAAGTCGAGAACTATCCCGGATTCCCCGAGTCGGTCGGCGGATATGAACTGGCCGAGTTGATGGAGAAGCAGGCCGGTCGTTTTGGGACCGAGTTTCTCGATGCGATTGTCAACGATGTTGATCTGACGCAGCGACCCTTTACGCTCACGACTGACTCCGGCCAGAAGGTGACTGGCGATACGCTGATTGTCTCGACGGGCGCATCACCGCGCAAGCTGGGTGTGCCGGGCGAGGAGGAACTTGCCAATCGCGGGGTTTCCTACTGTGCAACCTGTGACGGCTTCTTCTTCCGGGATAAGCGTGTTGTGGTTGTCGGTGGTGGGAATAGTGCGCTGGACGAAGGGCTCTTCCTCACGCGCTATGTCTCCGAACTGGTGCTCGTGCACCGCCGCGATCAACTGCGGGCGGACCCGATCCTGCAGGAGCGCGCCTTCGAGAATCCCAAGGTGCGCTTTGTGTGGGAATCGGCGGTCAGCGAAGTGCTGGGCGATGAGCGCGTTACCGGCGTGCGGATCAAGCATCTGCAGACCGGCGAGGAGACAGTGCTGGAAACCGATGGCGTGTTCCCCTATATCGGCCATGTACCCAACACCAGCCTCTTTAAAGGACATATCCACCTGGACGAGAGCGGCTATATTCTGACGGACGGACGCACCCGGACCAATGTGCCGGGCGTCTTCGCTGCCGGCGACGTGGTTGATTACATCTATCGCCAGGCGATTACTGCCGCCGGCGAGGGCTGTATGGCGGCGATGGAGGCAACCTGGTACCTGGCGGAGCAGGAGCATGCCGCGAAGAAATCGCAGGCAGCCAGCCCGCATCCCGAGGAAGAAACCACCCCGGCCCTCGGCCAGTGGTAGGTTGATCTCAATCATATGACAGGAGTTACGCGGTTCCTCTTTTGAAAGGTGGTATCGCCTCCGGCAGGGCGGAAGAACCCAGTTCTTTCTCACAAAAAAAATCACTTTGTGAATTTTTTTGTGAGAAAGAAAAAGAACGTACCATGCTGCCGCAGGCGCGTTGGGCCGGTTATCCAGATAAACGCCTGGTTTGGAACCTACCGCGTAAGTCGTGTCATATGAGTTACGCAGTGATTTCCCCCGACGCACCGATTCGCCTCCGGCAGGGCGGGAATCTTCCGCCCTTTTTCACGAAAATTGGCTTTTCGAGCCAATTTTCGTGAAAAAGATAAAACAATACCACGCTGCCGCAGGCGAAGCCGGCTTCCGCCTGGTGAAACGCTCAGTTTGATCGTCCACCGCGTAACCCCTGTTTATTACGCGAGTATAACGCCCCGGCGAAGCGCTGAACAGTGCTTCGCCGGGGCATCGTTTTGTGTCGTTTTGTACTGGTGGGAAAGTGCTGTACAATCTCCGGGGTGCCGGCAGCCTGCCCTGCCGCACAGAACGGTTTTGCATCAGAGCAACAGGAGCCCGGCATGATCCTTTCCCTCCAGGTCATCATCTGTGTCTCGCTGGTTGTGTTCGTTGGTCGTCGCCTCTCACAGAGTGCCGATATTCTGGCTGAGAAGACGGGCCTGGGGCGCAGTTGGGTCGGGGCCATCTTGCTGGCAGGAGCAACATCGCTGCCGGAACTGGCGACGGGGATGAGTGCAGTGGTCGGCCTCAACGCGCCGGACCTGGCAGCCGGGGGCATCTTTGGTAGTTGTCTCTTCAATCTGTTGATCCTGGCGCTACTCGACGGTGTGAGTGGCAAGCAACCGCTGTTCCCCCAGATTCACATCAGCCACGGGTTGGCCGCGGGTATGGGCAGCATCTTGCTGGGAACCGCCGCCGCCGGTCTGCTTGTGAGCCAGGACGGGACAACCATGCAGATCGGCTGGATCGGCCTGCCCAGCCTGCTGATCCTCGGCATCTACATGCTTAGCACACAGTTGATCGCTAGCCACGAAACCCGCCGCCAGTCGGAAGTACCGGAACACCTGGTGGCACCCTCCCAGTACGAACATGTCACGCGTGGGCAGGCGTATGTCAGGTTTGGGCTGCCGGCGCTGGCGATTGTGCTCCTGGGCATCTGGCTGGCCTGGCTGGGCGACCAGGTAGCCGAGGCAACCGGACTGGGAGAGAGTTTTATTGGCGCACTACTGCTGGCCGCCGCCACCTCACTGCCGGAGGTAATCGCCTCGCTGGAAGCGGTGCGCCTCAAGGCGCTCGATCTGGCGGTTTCCAATATTTTCGGCTCAAATATCTTTAACCTGGCGATCCTGGCGAGCTACGATCTGGTCTACCTACGGGGCAACCTCTGGTTCACCATTAACGCGGTCTATGCCTTCACCGCCATTGTCACCATGATTATGACTACGGTCGCCGTTGTGGGCATCATCTACCGCACCGACCGGCGCTCGCGGTTCTACCTGAGTTGGGTCGGCATTGCAATCATCGGGCTCTACCTGCTTGGAATGTATGTTATCTACCGGGCCTGATTCAACCGGGTTCTGTCGTAGCAGGTGATGGTATGGTACAATGCGTCCATTGGTACAATTTTCAGGAGACACAGAGCCCGATCATGACGAATGAACAACGGCGCGAGTCACCCTATCCCATGGTGCCGGTTGCCGAGGCCCAACGGCTTATCGCGGCCCATATTGCTCCCCTTCCAGCAGAAACCATCAGCAGCCTGACCGCCGACGGACGAGTGCCGGCCGAGGATAAATTCGCTTCCGAAAACATCCCCGATTTCGCCAAAGCAATGGTGGACGGCTATGCCCTGCGCGCCGCCGACGGTATCGGCGAACGGCGGGTGCCGGCCGAGGTGACAGCCGGGCAGGATATTGAGAAGGGACAGCAGATCCTGCCGCGCGGCCCGGTCGTCTGGTTGCCCGCAGCACTGGCGCGCAGTCAGATGGGGGAAGAGTTGGAGACGTTAGTAACCGGGTCGCTTGCGGGGGCATCGTCGATCTGAACCAGGTAAGGAGGACGCAATGGCATCTCCAGCAGTGCATGAAGTATTGAAAGAAGAAATTGACTCGCTATCGGAAGAACTGGCGGCGGAAGTTCTTGACTTTATTCTGTTTGTAAAGGCCCAACCTGCCGAAGAATTATTTTTGTGGCAGCAAGTTGAGGTAGCCCAGACCTATCGTCAGCAACATCCTGATGACGTTTTCACCGTTACTGCGGAAGAGTGGGAGGAGTATTCCGCGTATCTGGAAGATGAAGACGGATGAGTTATCGCTTACGTTATAATCGACGTTTTATGCAGCAGTTAGAAGTCCTTGCGGGTGATCTGCGCAGCATAGCGCGAAGGCAAATTAGCGCACTCTCTGAGAATCCACGGCCATCTCGAACAAAGGCGTTAGACTCGCATCCAGGCTATTACCGTTTATGGTTGCCTCGTGGACATCGACTGGTCTATCAGGTTCTTGAGGACGAAAAAATAGTAGATCTGCTTTATGTTGGGCCAAAATCCCCAGGTTTGTATGAGGATTTAGGTCTTGGACGTTAGATCCATAACCACACGACTCTACCAAGTGTGAAACGTAAGCCTTGAGCAACACGTCATAACACTGGAGACGCAATTGAAATCAACGTCACCTGGATAATACAGAACGCACAAAGCCATTGTAGACCCGGGAGACTGTGACATTAGATGATTAAAAGAAAAGTCTCATTGCTATGCCAGACAATAACCTGACCGTTACAACCAGAACCAGTAGCTATCCCGTCGTTGTGGGGATGGGTGTGCTGGAGACGCTACCCCACCGCCTGGAGGAATCAGGACTGCAAGGCAGTCTCTGGCTGGTGAGCGACAGCGCTGTCTTTCCGCACTATGGCATGGCGCTGGAGGCCCGACTGCGCGACGCGGGCTACCAGGTGCAGAGCTATGTTGTGCCCTCCGGGGAGGCCGGCAAGAGCCCGGAGCAACTCTGGAACCTCTACACCTGGATGATTGGTGCGGGTGTCGAGCGGCGGGATGCGGTGCTGGCGCTGGGTGGCGGCGTTGTGGGCGATCTGGCCGGGTTTGCGGCAGCGAGTGTGCTGCGCGGTATCGCCCTGGTGCAACTCCCGACTACGCTGCTGGCAATGGTTGATGCCTCCATCGGCGGCAAAACCGGGATTAACCATCCCCTGGGCAAAAACCTGGTTGGCGCATTCCACCAACCCCGCCTGGTTCTGGCGGATACGCTGACCCTGCGCACCCTGGCGGAGCGCGAACTGCGGGCGGGCTGGGCCGAGGTGATCAAGCATGGGGTGATCCGCGATGCCGGGTTGTTTCACCTGCTCGAAACGCATGCGTCCACATTGCAAACCTCGGCGGGATGTACGCAGCATCCCGACCTGGACGCAATCGTCTGCCGCGCCGCCGGCGTAAAGGTTGCCGTGGTCAGCGCCGACGAGCGCGAGCAGGGCGAACGCATTATCCTTAACTATGGGCATACACTGGGCCATGCGCTGGAAGCCGCCACTGGTTACGGGACGGTCTTGCATGGCGAGGCGGTCGCTATCGGCATGCATGCCGCCGCACGCATTGCCGCCAACCTGGGTATCCTCGCCGCCGAGGAGGTAGAACGGCAGCAGCAACTGCTGACCGCTTACGGCCTGCCGACCAACTTTCCCACCGATGTGGACCGGGAGCAGATCCTGGCACTCACACTGCGGGATAAGAAGGTCCAGCAGAAACGCGTCCGCTGGATTTTGCCGACAACCATTGGCGCTGTCAGCGTGCGCGATGATGTACCCGAAACGGTTGTGCGCAAGATCTTGACTGATCAGTAACTACACGAGGAGAGAAACTGGATTGAGTCGCATTCAACAAGTTGCAGAACGTGTCATTCTGAACGTTGAACAGGTTATTATCGGAAAACATCAGGCCGTCGAGATGGTCCTGATTGCACTGCTCTGCAAGGGGCATGTGCTGCTGGAGGATGTGCCGGGCACGGGCAAGACCGTTCTTGCCAAAACCATTGCGCGCTCGATTGGATGCAGCTTCAAGCGCATCCAATTCACGCCCGACCTGCTGCCATCCGATGTCACGGGCATTTCGATCTTTAACCAGCAGACGCGCCAGTTTGAGTTTCGCGCCGGCCCGGTGATCGCGCAGATTGTTCTGGCCGATGAGATCAACCGCGCCACGCCCAAGGCGCAGAGTGCCCTGCTGGAGGCGATGGAGGAGCGCCAGGTTACAGTAGATGGCACAACCTACGAACTACCGCATCCCTTTATCGTTCTGGCAACGCAGAATCCTATCGAGTATGAAGGCACCTTTCCGCTCCCGGAAGCGCAACTCGACCGCTTCTTGCTGCGCATTCACCTGGGCTATCCCGATCAGCGTGACGAGATTGCCATCCTCAAACGCCAGCGCCAGGCCCATCCCCTCGATACGCTTAACCAGGTACTTGAGATCGATACGCTACTCCAACTCCAGGAAGCGATCAAGGATGTCTACATTGACGATCTGATCGAAGAATATATTGTCGCGCTGGTGGCGGCAACCCGTAATCACGAGGATATCTACCTGGGAGCGAGTACCCGGGGGACGCTGGCGCTCTACCGCACGGCGCAGGCCCGCGCGGCGGTCCAGGGGCGTGATTTTGTCATCCCCGATGATGTCAAGGAGTTGGCGCTGCCGGTGTTGGGGCACCGGCTGATTATTAACCCGGCGGCCCGCATGCGTAATGTCTCGGCCCGGGGGATCATCCACGAGATTCTGAACAGCGTGCCGGTGCCGGGAGCTCGCGCCGGACGCCGCCATGAACGCACACCGGCAACCGCCGCCTGAGCCGGCAACAGTCGTTCAATGTAGCATAATCCAGCATCCAACAGACGCACTCTACTCAGTACTCATTTGTCCCTGGCTTTTAGGTTTTGGTTCTTGGTTCTTTAAATATGAAAGTGGTTATGCGGTGCGACCTGTTCCAACCTGGTGTTGAACCCGCACGCCGGCTTCGCCTGCGGCAGCATGGTCAAACGCCCGGTTTGAACGCCCACCACATCACTCGTGTAAATTATGAACAACTCACAGGAAACCGAACTGACCGTCACAACCCGCCTGCGCGAGGCGCTGCACCGGGTTGTGCTGCTGCGCGAAACCGGCCCCAAGAGTGCTGCCTGGCATCGCGCCCGCGTCCAGACCATCTGGCGGCTGCATACCATGTTGGCAGAGCAGCGTGGGCAAGAAGATGACCCGGCACCGCACCACCCTGTCTCTTCAAATCCGTCCAACGGATAGCGGTTTGCCGGCAAAACGGCAAAAGACCCCGGTGGATGCCGGAAGCGTAAAGCTGCAATGCGTGCCTGGGCCTCTTGGCGCTCCCGGCATGCTCTGCGGTTGTGAAAGCAGATCGGTATGACGATTCTGATGGAGAAGTCGCCGGACCACCAACCCACACCCGAGCAGACGCTTGCCGACCATGGCGATCTACTCTACCGCATGGCACTGCTCCTGACCGAGGATGCAGCGCAGGCCCGACGCATGCTCCGCATCACGCGAGGCCGGGTTGTCCAAACCGCTACCTCTACATCTGAAGTTGAACCGGCAGCGTGGATGGGACAACTCCTGGCAACCATCCGGCAGGAGACGGAGCGCACCGATCTGCTTGCGCGCCTGCGCCGATTGCGCCAACGCTACTCACAGCAGCAGGAAGTCTCCGACGACGCACTCTACCAGGCCATCCGTGACCTGCCTCGGTTGCAGCGCCAGATGCTCGGACTGCATCTGCTGGCAGGCTACGATCTGCCGCTGATGGCGCAGGTCAGCGGGATTGATGAAATTGACGAAGCAGCAGCGCAGACCCTGCTCCAGACCGCGCTGACGACGCCGGCACCCTACGCCGGGGTTGAACTCCCATTCAGCGACCGAACCGACCGCTGTCCAGCGACACGCAGTAGCCTGATGTGTACGGACGGGAACAAGGGCAGCGACACAGCCACCCACGAACATCTGGCGCTCTGCAGCGCCTGCCGCGCGTTTGAGCGCGCCTGGAGCAGCCTGACCCGGCAGGTTGAACAGAGCCTGCGCGGAACATTGCGCCACCAGACCCTGCCGCCCGAATTCCATGCACTGGTACAGCCAAAGACTACGCTGTCCGACTGGCTGCGAACCCCCGTGCTGGTGCCGCTCCTGGTGCTGCTGTTTATCGGCGGAATCGTGCTGCCGGGCTTCTTCAGACAGCCGACGCAACCGGAAACAGCTGAGGCGCTTGAGGCCGTTCCGCCGCGTGACCTGATCCAACAAGCCCTGAATCAAGCTGGGCAACCGCCGGCCGGGACGGGCATCTGGCATGCGCAGTGGGAGTTGCTCTGGTATTTTAGCGATGGCAGCTTCGCCCCCCTTCAGGCCGATGCCTGGATCGATTCGGAGAATCCGGCACGCCACCGAATCCAGTTTGCCCACGCGGATAGTGGCGCACCCTACGAGCTACAGATCGGCGACGGTCGGCAGGCGCTCTGGTATGCGCTGCACCCGACCTACTACGGCTCACTCTACAGCGGCCTGGCGACGGTTAGTGCGCCGCAGCTTATCCACCGGACGATGGAGCCGGAAGCGCAGGCGCAGGCACGCGCGGCCCGGTTTCAGACGGGCGTCTGGGATCTGGGCCCGAACTACCTGCGCCAGGCGGCTGTTGCCCCGGACCTGCGCACCCTGGGACAACAGCGCAGTGGCGACCGCATCGTGCAGATTG
The DNA here is from genome assembly GCA_034437035.1 of Chloroflexaceae bacterium. Taxonomy (GTDB): domain Bacteria; phylum Chloroflexota; class Chloroflexia; order Chloroflexales; family Chloroflexaceae; genus CAKZQX01. The sequence continues at coordinate 31,130 of DAOTUI010000287.1, read as the reverse complement.
TCAGCTTTGCCGGTGTCAGCCCGCTGGAACTTCCCCCCGGTGCCCCTAACGCGACAACCCGGCAGGTCACCGTGCTGCTGGCACTTGATCGGGAAGATGGGCGACTGCACAAAGTTACGGAACTGCTGGGGCCGGCCAATGGTGTGCAGACGAGCCGCGTCACCTGGCAACTCCGTTCTGAGGAATGGATCGTCGCAGACCAACAGATCCGCCCGGTCTTTGATCCAGACCGGGCATGGACCGGCAAGCGTGACTTCGACGCAGAACCACAGGGCGCAAGCGCCGATCCGTCCCTGCTGTTGATTGAGCAGGAGGAGATTCACCATCCGGCGCTCTTGCGTCAGAACATCGCCTGGCTCCCTACCACCGCATCAGGAAATGCGCCGGTTCCAGGTGCCGAGCGTGCGCTGCTCTACCGCGTCAAGGATACCACCCTCCACGTCACTTACCTGGGAACCGGGCGACGGCTAACGTTCCCGGTAGGGAGAAGCCTCTCTGTCACACATGCTCAACCGAACGAGCAGATCGAGGTCGGCTCCTGGACGGTGGATCTCTATGCCGGCAAGGGGCAACGCTACTACCTGAAGCTCCAGCGGAGCTTGTCTGAAGCGCAGGCCAGTAGCGCGGCGGCCTTTGAAACCGGCATCATCGAACAGGAGATCTACGCCGACGGTTACACCCGCGCCGAGTTGCTTCAGGTGGTGCGCAGTCTGCAACCCTTTAACATGCAGAGCCTGCTTGACCAGGAGCATCTCTTCCTGCGTCCGGCAAATCTCAAACCAGAAGTTGATGTCGCCCTGCTGAACGCGCTAAGAGCCGCGTTCATTGATGAGGAAACCAAGGTCAGATACTGGCGTGCGCAGTACTACCTGCGGCAGAATCCGGAAGCGGACCCGCTGGCCGATCCATACCACAGTCCCCGCTATGGAGGAAGAACAGAAACCATGATTAGGGAGAACTGGGTATACTTCTCTGATGAAACCCCCAGATATTTCCAGCGTTCCCGGCAGGCAGACGGCACCCTGCATAGTAGTAGATATTTCGACAGTCAGCAGATCTGGTACTACTGGCCCGAATCTGATCTGGTAGAGAGCTTTGAGAACCGACAAGATATAACACGGGATCGCATACATATTTTCGACAGCGGAATAGGAACTATTTTCATGATGTTGACGGATCCCGGCGAGCAGACCGTTCTCCTGGAACAGCCCGACGGAACCCGGGTCATCTCACGGACTGAAACAATCAAGGAAAATAATTTCACGCAGAGTTATCAGAGCCTGCCACTGCCATACCTGGGTGACATCGCGCCATTCCCCCTGCAACGTACAACAACCCTGCATCTGTCTGCTGACAATGGTAAACCGGTTGAGATGCGCACCAGCGTCGTTCCATCCAACCAGAACGGTGCCGTTATGCCGGGCCTGATTGAGCAGTGGCAACTCCTCGAAGCTGCCGACATAAGCCTGGAGGAAGCGCCACCGGAACTACGCCACGGCAACCTCCCCCCTGCCTCGGTTCACTTTATGCGCGACCCGAATACCCATGGGCTGATCGGACAGGTTACGTTATCCCAGGAACTTGACTCAGCGGAGACACCGCTTTTCCTCTTCCCAGACGACGCTCCGTTACAGTTGTACGCCACCAACGATGGTGTTACACAGTCAGCGTCAAACACCAACACAGTAGCCCTGGACAACTTACCCCACATACTGGTGCAGATCCACGCCTACCGTGACCCGAATGATCGTGACACGCGCCTCTTGCTGTTCCAGGGGTCGGTGCAACCGCTACGCGCTTTTTTTCAAACCTTTAACAGTCCCTGGTGGGACCGGAGTGAGCCACGCCGGGTCGTTATCGCCGGGCGCGAAGTTGATGCCTGGCTGATGCAGCGAAACCTGGGGCGGACAGCCCGCTACTGGCTCTTTGCCGAGATCGACGATACCCTGCTGATTGCCGAAGGGAAGGACTCCTGGTTTCTCGATACGGCCCTGCCGCTGCTGGCAACGCTCGAAATGAAAGAATCGACATAGCTACGACAATCATGGCTATGGTTTTTTTACAGTTCTGTGGTACACTCCAACAGAAGGATTTGGAAGAGGGAAGAGACAACACACGCTTATGAAATACTGGGCTTACCTTGCCGCGCTCCAGATACTGGGGCGATATGTCTGGTTATTCGCCCGTCCCACACTGGGATGGTTTTTTATCGCACTCGGTATCCTGGGATTGTTTTTACCAATCCTCCAGGGTGTGCTGTTTCTGTTCATTGGTACGTCGCTTGTCGGTCGGCGCAATCGGCTTATTCGCTGGGGCCGGGTCCACACCAAACTGTTCATCCGCCGCTGGGCGAAACATCGCATACGGCTTATCGCTATGACCGGGTGCTGGGCACTCCGGGCGCAACGCCAGTTTGCGCGCCAGGAACGCCTGCTACACCAGTGGCTGACCGTGCGCTTATCCCGCAAGCAGCAGGTAGAACAGAGCATTCAGTAGTCAGCGTTCTGCCTGCCGTGGCCTTCCAGGTCAACGTTATGCAGTCGTTGCCGTAACCTCACCTGTGCAAGAACATGGTATACTCTTCAGCCTGGATTCGTCTTCAGGATCTGCGCTGCCCGCCGTTCTGGGCATCCCAACGGCGACCCCGCGAGCGCAGCAGTCCTGGCTTTATGCATTATCACCGTAGAGCAGATGAGTACCATTTCGACAACAGCGCATACACTTGATCGCGCCGACAACACGATCCACTACTGGCTGACCGGACCAGCAGATCGTCCGCTGGTTGTGTTTACGCACGGCGCAACGATGGACCATCGCATGTTCGATCACCAGGTTCCCATCGTCGCCCAACACTACCGGGTGCTGACATGGGATGTGCGCGGGCATGGCCGCTCGCAACCCCTCGGCCAGGCTTTCTCGATCCCTATCGCCGCCGCCGATCTGCTGGCGATCCTCGACCGGCTTGGGTACCGGCAGGCCACCTTTGTCGGGCAGTCGATGGGCGGGATCATTGCCCAGGAGATTGTATTTCACTACCCGGAGCGGGTTATAGCCCTGGTCAACATTGGGAGCGAGTGCATTACCCTGAAATTCGCCCTCGCCGACTACCTGATGATGAGCATGACCTCATCGGTGATGCATCTCTACCCGGCCTTCTTCCTCAAGCCGATGATCGCCCACTTCGCCGCAGTCCGCTGCAATGTGCAGGCGTATGCCCTGAATGCCGGCCGGACAATCTCTCAAAACGATTTTTTATCGATCTGGGAGGCGCTCCTGACCTGCCTGCACTACGAGCCCGGCTACCGCATCACCCAGCCACTGCTGCTGACGCATGGCGAGTTTGATAACTGGGGCAACATCAAGCGGATCACCCCCGTCTGGGCTGCGCGTGACCCGAACAGCCGCTATGTTGTCATCCCGCAGGCGGGGCATAATGCGAACCAGGACAACCCGACGTTCTTTAACCAGTTGCTGCTCGGCTTTTTGCATACCCATGTTCCGGTTTCAACCTGATACGCCCGGAAGAAGCGGTCACTCTACTGCTACAAAGAGAAAAATGTGGTAAACTGCACACTACATTTGCAATGGCGACTCACGTAGCAGAACTGCATCCTACCCCGGAGGGTAACAGAGAACCCATAGGAAAGATATACGATTTCGAGATATAAAACAGGTTCGCATACGCTTTTTTTGCCGAACATCGTAGCTATCCCGATTTTGAACGCTGACCAGAAAACCAATGCCTGAACTTCCTGAAGTAGAAATTGCCGCGCGCAGCCTGGCCGCACAGGTGCTTGACCGACAGATCAGCGCAGTTGAGAAGCTCGACTGGGAGCGGATGGTCGAGACGCCCGATCTGCCGACATTCCTGGCCTGTCTGCCGGGGCGGCGCATTCACGCGGTGGGACGCCGCGCCAAATGGCTGCTCTTGACCCTCGATGCCGGGTGGACGCTGGCCCTGCATCTGCGCATGTCCGGCCATATCAGCGTGCAGAGTGCCGAGGCAGTCCCCAATATTTACACCCATCTTGTGCTGGCGCTTGACGATGGACGGCGGATCTTTTTTGAGGATCAGCGTAAGTTTGGACGCGCGCGCCTGCTCGATCCGGCGGGACTGGCGGCACTCGATGCCGGCCTGGGACCGGAGCCGCTGGGCGTAGACTTCACCGCAGCAAACCTGGCACAGATGCTGGCAGGACGACAGACCCGCCTCAAACCGCTGCTGCTCAACCAGGCATTTATTGCCGGCCTGGGCAACATCTATGTTGACGAGTCCCTCTGGTTGGCCCAACTGCATCCCTGCCGCCCCGCCCACAGCCTGGATGCTGCCGAGGTGGAGCGCCTCCACGCGGCCATTTGCACCGTGCTGGAGCAGGGCATTCAGAACAAGGGCAGCACCCTGCGCAACTACCGCAATGGCTATGGCGAACGCGGCCAGAACCAGGAGCACTTCGCCGTGTATGACCGGAAAGGGCACCCCTGTCTGCGCTGTGGCACGCCGGTTGAGCGCCTCGTCGTGGCGCAGCGCGGAACGCATGTCTGCCCGGCATGTCAGGGAGCAACCACCCCACGGTCAATTTCGCTTGGTGATGAACCGTAAAACCCTGCCTGGACTTACATACCCGACCTGCAAGCAGAGGACGGACGACGAGGTATCGCCCATCCGTCCCACGCACGTCTGCAACGTTCGCTCGAAATACGAAAGTGATCGCAATTATGAACAGGTCTCACGACTTTGAGCAACTCCAGACTCAGGTTGAAGCATTGTGCGCTTCGGTGCGGACAACAACGCATCACATTAATCAGCACCTGACCGTCATTATGGGTGAAGCGCAACTGCTCCAGGACGAGCCCGACGCATCCAGCGATATGCAGGAGAGCCTGGAGCGGATCATTACCGCGGCGGAACAGGCCCGCAAAAAGCTCGCGCTGATGCGCCAGACCGTGCTGGATACCCACCCCCCGACTAACCCACAAGGGTAGGATTTAGTAGGGACACACAGAAGCACGTCCGTCGGCCTCTTCAGGCCGGAACTACCACCACCCGCTGTTCAGTAACCCAACCCGGTAGGGACGCGCTTCTGCACGTCCGCATTTCCTGCAGATGCTGAATATGCCCTCACTCAACCCTCAATAAAACGAGTTATGCAGTCACTGATTCGGTAGGGGATTTCGCCTCCGGCAGGGCGGAAGTTACCATCCTTTCTCACGAAAAAATTTACACAAAGTGCAAATTTTTCGTGAGAAAAGAGAAAAAAGTACCATGCTGCCGCAGGCGAATCTAGCTTCCATCTGGTCAAATGTTCAGTTTGCGTACTCACCGCGTAAGCCCTGTCAATAACAAAAATGTAAAAAAGAATTTATCAACAGATCCATGTTGGTAAGGGATTTGATAACCAGCATCCGTATAATGACCCGTACGACAAAACGCATCACTGTAGTACTCAAGGAGCCCAGGTTATGCCTGTACCATGTGCGCCTGATGACCTCTCCAGCCGTGTTGACGCACTGCAGGATTCAACCCGCATGACCGTTCACGCCATCGGTCAACACCTGACCGTCATTCTGGCTGAAGCACAGTTCTTGCGCCGGGATCACGGCAATATGGAAGAAATGCGCGACGGGCTGGATCAGATCATCAACGCCACCTACCAGATCGCGGAGCAGGTAAAAACGCTCCACGATACCATTACCGCGCCCATTGCTACCTGTGACCAGTTCACAGACACCGAGGCAGTATCTTCCCCGGACCTGCAGCTACATTAAAAACACAATGCACGACCAGGCAAGATGTGTGGATCGGGGTGCTGGACTGTTGACTGTTGACGATAAATAACCAACTCCTTGATCCTCATTTCTTCCCCAGTTTAACACTGTTCATAACACGCATCACGCAATCACATGCCGACGAAGAGGTCCGGATCACGAACATCACGAATAATTGTGAAGATAACAAAGATCAGTGCGGCAACAGGGCCGGCACCAGCGGGTTCGCGTCTTTCGCTCACTTCGTGCTTTTCGTGGTCCGCCCCGCCACGTAACGCATATTAATGCCGAATGACACCATTGCCATTCCCATTACTGTGACAGATCAGCCGGTGGCGTTCGGCAAGCAGGCGGGCAGCAAGGGCCTGAATGAAGGGAAACTCTTCACTCCAGCTTGCATTAAAATCAAGATCCTGCCAGAACTCAGCCATGGCCCGATGACCCGTACGCTCATACGCCAGCGCCTGCGAGAGCATTTCAAGCCGGTCCAGCGCCTTGACCAGCCGCGCCTCAGGACTGCTGCCCTCGGCATACTCGGTCCACAACGCCAGGTACTCCTCGGCCTGAGGCAATCCCTCAAACATCTCACACAGCGCCCGCCGCTCCGCTTCCTGCTTGACAGTTGACCCAAACAGGCGGCGGGCCGAAGCGGGCAGATCCCCGATCAACGCCTCAGCCATATCATGCAGCAGCGCAATCGCCAGCAACCGCCCCCGATCCAGGTCAGGATGCTGATCACCCACAACCATCGCCAGAGCCGCAACACTGAAGGTGTGCTCGGCAATACTCTCGACATTGGTCAACCCGCGCTGCAACCAGCCGGTACGCGGAAGATTCTTGAGGGTCAGCATTCGCGCATGAAGGTCTAAAATTGTTGCCGCTCGTTGATCGTTCATGGTCCACCTCGCTTGATGTATATCTCAAGGTCTAAAAGGAATAGTTCGCCGACGAAACAGCAGTCTGATGGACCGCGCTTCGTCAAACAGAGAAAAGAGCCCAGAAACTGTGTGCGTCTTCTATGATACCCGGGTGTTGGTCAGAGAAGCAATCAGCCAACTCCCGGCAGAGCCTCCTACGCACGGGCGTAGTAAAGCCTGGAGCAGCATTATCGCATGCGGTGCGCCGAACGTCAATACTTTCTGGTACAATTGTCCAAAAGTCCGGTTAAACTGATTAGTATCTCTGTTTGGGAGCGTCTGTGTGCATATTTTGTTAAACGGCACCTTCTGGGCTCAACCCCTCGTTGGCAGCGGTCAGTACCTGCATGGTCTGGTCCGCCGGCTACCACGTATTGCCCCACACCATCGTTATACGCTGCTGCTGCCCGCCACCCATCCACCAGGACCGCCACCACCGCCGGGGGTGACAACGCTGACGCTGCGTACACCGTTTGACGGGCGCGACAAAAACCTGGCAAAACTCTGGTTTGAGCAGGTAAGCATTCCCCAGGTTACACGACTGCTCACTGACCAGCGCGACACGATCGTGCATGTGCCCTACTTTGCTCCACCCTTGCGCTGTGGTGTGCCTGTTATTACAACTGTTGGCGATATTATCCCACTGCTGTTGCCGGAATACCGGGGCGGTCCGCATGTACGTGCGTATATGGCACTGGCATCGCATGCGCTTCGGCATACCTCTCACATTCTGACCTTTTCCGAGCGCAGTCGCTGGGATATCGCCGCTTACTTCGACATCTCGATACAGCGGATTAGCGCCATCCTGCTCGCCGCCGACGAGCGCTACACAGCGCAGGATCGCGCCGCCGCCGCCGCACAGGTCGCTACGCGCTACGATCTGCATGCGCCATTCGTCTACTATGTGGGGGGGCTGGATGCACGCAAAAATGTTGCCGGGTTGATCCGCGCCTGCGCCCTGCTCCGTCAGGATCAAACCTGGTCACAGCAGCCATTCACCCTGGCAATTGCCGGGCGGCCACTGGGCGGCAACTCGCGCCTCTTTCCCGACCTGGATCGCGTTATCGCGGAAACCGGAACAGAGGAGTGTGTACGGCGTATTGAGGTACCGCACGCTGATGGACCGCTACTCTACCGGGCATGCACTATCTTTGCCTTCCCCAGCCGCTACGAGGGGTTTGGGCTGCCACCCCTGGAGGCGATGGCCTGCGGCGCGCCGGTTGTGGTCAGCAATGCCAGCAGCCTGCCCGAAGTCGTTGGTGAAGCAGCAGTGACTGTTCCGCCTGATGACGTGGCGGGTTGGGCCGCCGCACTGAGTCGCCTGCTGGGGGATGCAGCGCTTCGGGACGAACTGCGCACCCGGGGCATGCAACGGGCCGGTCATTTTTCGTGGCAACGCGTGGCGGAAGAAACAGTACAAAGGTATGAGAGCGTGCTGTAACGTTTCTACAATGTATGGCGTATACTGAGTAGAACAGAAATAAAGCACGTAACTCTTCACCGTAAGGAGGTTTTTGTGACAATCGAAGACCTATCTACTCTAACTACCACCTGCACGACCTGCCACAACAGCACTTATATCGACTGTCCCGAGTGCCGGGGTGAGCGCATCGTTCACTGTCTGCTCTGTAACGGGACCGGCAAGAACCACGCGACCGGCGCGCGCTGCCTGCAATGCGGCGGTGACGGCAAAACGCGCTGCCTGCGCTGCAATGGCGTGGGGGAAATCCGCTGCCCCGACTGTCGGAGTGCGCGGGTTTTAGGAGCCTGAAATCAGGTGTGTCTACCACCAGGAAGAGAATATGCTGATCAGTCATCTGCGCCCCGATGATGCGCCGACCATCGAGCAAGCCGCCGCGCTCCTGGTCGCGGGCTTCCGCCGGCAATGGCCGCACGCCTGGCCGAACCATGCAGCGGCGCTGGCGGAGGTGCATACCGCCCTCGAACCGGACAAGATCTGCCGCATTGCCCATGATCCCACCGGCACACTCCTGGGATGGATTGCCGGTAGCCCGCAGTATGCCGGGCATGTCTGGGAATTGCACCCGCTGGTCATCCGTGTTGAGAGCCAGAGACGCGGCATTGGTCGTGCGCTGGTGCGTGATCTGGAAACCCAGGTCAGCGCGCGCGGCGGAATCACAATGATGCTTGGCAGCGACGACGAGGATCATATGACTTCGCTCGGCGGGATTAATCTCTATCCGGATGTGTTTGCACACCTGACCACGATCCACAATCTGAGGAAACACCCCTATGAGTTTTACCAGAAGTGTGGTTTTGTGATTGTCGGCGTTATTCCGGATGCAAACGGACCCGGCAAGCCGGATATTTTGATGGCGAAACGGGTCAACCAGTGAAGAATTAACAGGATTTACGCAGTTCCTGAGATGCAAGTGTAGTTCCGCCTGCGGCAGGGTGGAAGATCTCCGATCTTTTGCACAAAAAATTCACGTTGTGGATTTTTTGTGCAAAAGATCAAAAGATTACCATGCTGCCGCAGGCGAATTCGGCCATTACCGTGCTCAAACGCCCAATTTGCCGACCGACCGCGTAAGTCCTGTCATTACCAGGAGTTACGCAGTCGGTTCCAAACCAGACGTCTGCCTGGACAACTGGCCCGATGCGCCTCCGGCAGGGTGGAATGGAACATGCTTTTTCCGGAACATGTGGCTCTCCGAGCCACATGTTCCGGAAAAAGACAAAAACGTACCATGCTGCCGCAGGCGAAATACGCTGTTATCGCGAGCAAACGGTCCGTTTGAACGCGCACCGCGTAACTCCTGTAATTAAAAGGACTTACGCGGTCGGTTCCAAACCCGGCATTTGCCTGAATAAATGGCCCGATTCGCCTCCAGCAGGGCGGAAGAAACCTTCTTTTTGATAAAAATGTTGCACACAGTGCAACATTTTTGCAAGAAAGAAACATAATGTACCCTGCTGCCGCAGGCGAGTCTGCCTTTCACCTGGTCAAACACTCGGTTTGAACGTCCACTGCGTAACTCGTGTCATTAACACGAGTTACGCGGTCACTCCTTGAGAAACTGGTTTCGCCTCCGGCAGGGCGGAACCGAGCATCCTTTTTCACGAACATTTGGCTCTGTGAGCCAAATGTTCGTGAAAAAGATCAAAAAGTACCATGCTGCCGCAGGCGAAGCCGGCGTTTGGAACTGACACCAGGCCAGAATGAACTGCACCGCGTAATTCGTGTAATTAATAATTAGCGGCGACAGGGAATTCCCTGTCGCCGCTTCCTACGTTAACATTGCACAGCGTTCGCTCTACTGTGCCACCGCACCTCAGCTACTTCTTCTCAACATCACCCTTGATAAAGTTGGCTTTGATCAAGTCGCGGTTCATGCGGGCAATAAAGTCCATGCTGATCTCTTTCGGGCAGACCGCTGAACATTCGCCGATATTCGTGCAACCGCCGAAGCCCTCTTTGTCCATCTGATGCACCATATACAGCACTCGATCATAGCGCTCGGGCTGACCCTGCGGCAGCAGACCCAGATGCCCCACCTTCGCCGCCGTGAAGAGCATCGCCGACCCATTCGGGCAGGCCGCCACACATGCGCCACATCCGATGCAGGCCGCCCCGTCCATCGACATATCGGCATTGTCTTTTGCGACCGGGAGCGTATTCGCGTCCGGTACACCGCCGGTAGATACGGAAACATACCCGCCCGACTGGATGATCCGGTCAAACGAAGTCCGATCTACAACCAAATCTTTGATCACCGGAAACGCCGTGGCGCGCCAGGGCTCAATCGTAATGGTATCGACATGCTTGAAGCTGCGCATATGCAACTGGCAGGTTGTGGTCTGCTCCGGCCCGTGGGCAATTCCGTTGATCACCAGACCGCACATACCGCAAATACCTTCGCGGCAGTCATGGTCAAAGGCAATTGGATCATCGCCCTTCGTGATCAGTTCCTCATTCAGAATATCCAGCATCTCCAGGAAGGACATATCCGGGCTGACATCGTCGAGCTTGTAGTTGACAAAACGCCCCCAGTCCTTCGGGTTCTTCTGTCGCCAGATGCGTAAGGTGAATTTCATAATCTATCACTCCATATCGTCACCGCGAACCGGGAACGCCGCCGGCGCACCGCTCCCGGTCCCCGGAGGTGCTACTACTTGTAACTACGCTGCGTCGGTTGGACATACTCGAACGACAGTGGTTCCTTGTTGAGGATCGGCTTGTTGCCAACCCCATTAAACTGCCAGGCCGCCACATAGCTGAAGTTCGCATCATCACGGAGCGCCTCGCCTTCGGGGGTCCGGCTCTCTTCGCGAAAGTGCCCACCACATGACTCGTTGCGGTGCAGGGCATCGGTACACATCAACTCGGCCAGTTCCATAAAGTCGGCCACGCGCCCGGCCTTCTCCAGCGACTGATTCAGGTTCTCGTTCTGGCCCGGCACATTGACATTTTCCCAGAACTCGGCCCGGATCTCAGGAATGCGCTGCAACGCCTTCTTCAGCCCATCCGCACTGCGGGACATACCACAATATTCCCACACCACCTTGCCCAACTCGCGGTGGAAGGAGTCAACCGTACGCTTGCCATTGATCGAGAGCAACTGGTTCATGCGATCAGCGACTTCCGCCTCAACCTCGCGGCAGACCGGATTATCGGTGCTGACCTTATCAAAGCCGCCCTGGGCCAGGTAGTTGCCAATGGTGTAGGGCAAGACAAAATAGCCATCGGCCAGACCCTGCATCAGTGCGCTGGCCCCCAGGCGATTCGCGCCATGGTCCGAGAAGTTAGCCTCACCGATCACAAACAGGCCGGGAATAGTGCTCTGCAGTTCGTAGTCTACCCACAAGCCACCCATCGTGTAGTGGATCGCCGGGTAGATGCGCATCGGCACTTCGTAGGGATTCTCGGCAGTGATCCGCTCGTACATATCAAACAGGTTGCCGTAGCGCTGGCGAATGACATTCGCGCCCAGCCGCTTGATCGCATCGGCAAAGTCGAGGTAGACTCCCAGGCCACTCGGCCCGACACCCCGGCCCTCATCACAGACCTGCTTGGCATTACGCGAAGCCACATCACGCGGCACCAGATTACCAAAACTGGGATAGCGCTCTTCCAGGTAATAGTCACGCTCGTTTTCGGAGATCTGATGCGGTGGGCGGCTATCGCCGGCCTGCTTCGGCACCCAGATGCGCCCATCATTGCGCAGCGACTCACTCATCAGCGTCAGCTTCGACTGATGCTCACCCGTGACCGGAATACAGGTCGGGTGGATCTGCGTGAAGCAGGGGTTGGCAAAGAACGCGCCCCGCCGGTGTGAGCGCCAGATCGCCGTCGTGTTGCAGCCCTTGGCATTGGTAGACAGGTAGAAGACATTGCCATACCCGCCGGTTCCCAGCACTACCGCATCGGCAACATGCGACTCAATCTTCCCATTGACCATATCGCGCGTCACAATCCCACGGGCGCGTCCATTGATCATAACCAGATCAAGCATTTCGGAGCGGGTGAACATCTTGACCTTCCCCGCCGCGATCTGGCGTTCGAGCGCCTGGTACGCACCCAGCAACAGTTGCTGCCCCGTCTGACCACGCGCATAGAAGGTACGCGAAACCTGGGCACCACCGAAGGAGCGGTTGTCAAGCAACCCGCCATAATCGCGGGCAAAGGGAACACCCTGCGCCACACACTGGTCGATAATGTTAACGCTGACCTGGGACAGGCGATACACATTCGACTCACGGGAACGGAAGTCGCCCCCCTTCACCGTGTCATAGAAGAGGCGATAAATGCTATCACCATCATTCTGATAATTCTTGGCCGCGTTAATGCCGCCCTGGGCCGCGATACTGTGGGCGCGGCGCGGGCTATCCTGATAGCAGAAGCAGAGGACGTTATACCCGAGTTCGGCCAGGGTCGCCGCCGCCGAACCACCGGCAAGCCCCGATCCGACCACAATAATAGTATATTTTCGCTTATTGGCCGGGTTAATCAGCTTCATATCAAAGCGATGCTTATCCCAGCGCTGCTCAATCGGCCCCGAGGGAGCCTTTGACTCGAGGGTGACATTCCGAAACTCTGTTGTCGTTCGGGGTTCAGCCCGGGTGGTTGTCTCAGACATAATAGTATCTCTCCATGACTACGTAATAATATGTTCAGCAATACGGCCGGTTGAAACCGTTACATGCCCAGCGTGGTGGCTGTTTCCGGAGCGACAACACCGACCAGCACCGCCAGCGGAAACGAAATATTCCCGATAATCACAACCGCCGTGAAAATCAGGGCCACCCAGCGCCAGAAGTTCGTCAGCCCGGAGTTATTCCAGCCGATGGTCTGGAACATACTCCAGACTCCATGGAACAGATGCAGGCCCAAAGCTCCCATCGCCACGATGTAAATCAGCGAAACCCACCAGACACTGAACCCGGCGACGACGTTGTGGTAAACATCACCATGAATAAAGTTATTATGCAGGGTTCCCGTGGTAAAGTGCAGAATATGGTAGACGATAAACAACCCGATGATGACCCCACCCCAGCGCATCGTGCGCGAGGCATACACATACAGCGGCTGCGCACGGTTGCTCTCCTTGTACCCACTAGGCCGGCTAGTTCGCGCCTGATTGGTCAGAGCGGCCGCGGCCCAGATATGCAGCGCAACAGCACCAAAGATGACAATCCGGGCAATCCAGAGCAGCGTACGTTCGGGGAACAGGGGATAGCCCACGGTGCGCAGGAACTCACCATAGATGTTGTAGTCGTGTGCGCCGAAGTACATTTTCAGATTGCCGATCATGTGAATAAACACAAACCCGACCCAGATAAACCCGGTTACGGCCATAATAGCCTTCTTGCCAATTGTAGACCGGTAGATAGACAACGCTCCCACCATGAGACTCTCCTTTCACAGTTTTCCGGATGTGGAAGACTGGAACAGCTATACCATTGCTTCAACCTGCCTGAGCTAATGTATGAAAAGACATTTTGATTGATTATCATGCATAGAGCGATACAAAACACCTTACCTGTTGCAAACAATTGCTACGACCTGCGAAATAGTGTCAAATAAGTATCGTGGGGAAATATTCAGGGATATTCTGAGCAACGTGCCAGTCCACGCAACCAGGCTGTTTGTCCAGCACCACACGCCGGAAGGTAGTATCCGCATGCGAGGTTTAAAAGAACACCCGATACAGCTTTGCCGGCGTCACAACGCAGTCCGGCCGCTCAGGATGGAGCCGGAACGGGGCGGGCACACAAGACCTTAAAAGAGCCGTTTCAGTTTCATATGCAACCATATGTCGTATATTCACTATTATAGCCGAAAGTGACAGCCTTGTCTATCCAGGAGGGCTGTGCAATTCGGGGCAAAGATACGAACGAAAGCTGTTCTTTGGGAAAACTGGTACAATGAATTTGCGTGACCTACAAGCCCTATATGAGTAGTATACGCTGATTCGGGACTACCGGTATGGCAATCTTAGAGATCCGGTTGGTTTAGAAAAGATAACTGTTTTATATTTGTTCTTTACTCAATAATTGAGCAATAGAATTGATCACGTTTGAAAATAGAGGGTGTGTCCTTCTAAGGCGAAGACCATTCACGTCACACGAGGTACACGGTTGGTATGCAGACCGGGCGTTTGACCAGATGAGCGACAGAATCGCCTGCGGCAGCATGGTACGTTTTTGTCTTTTTCCGGAAAAAGAATGTCCCATTCCGCCCTGCCGGAGGCGAATCGGGCCAGTTGTCCAGGCAGACGCCTGGTTTGGAACCGACCGCGTAACTCGTGTTAATTGAAGATCCACCGCCTCAGTCGTGTTAAAAAAACAAAGAGCGACGCATCGTATCGACGCGCCGCCCCAATCAAAACCGAAAACCGAAAACTGAGAACTGAGAACTGAGAACTGTTATAGATCGAGGCGCACCTTGGCACCGAAGCTCTTCTTCTCCTTCGCGGTGAAGTAGGTTGCGCAGGCCGCATCAAGCAGGTCCGGGTTGAGCGTGACCGTTTCCATATTATACTTCGCAATTGAGATCATCTGATCGATAATATCGCGGGGCTGGCACATCCGGAATGGACGATCATCGGGTTTGTACCACTTCTCCACCAGATAATCCAGGCCGCGATCATCGTAGGGGACTTTGCGCACCTTGCACATAATCTTCCAGATCTCACGCCACTGCGCCTCCGACGGATCGATAATCTCGAACTTGAACTTGATACGCCGCAGCAGCGCATCGTCACCCAGGTCGGTCGGGTGGAGGTTGGTCGAGAACATAATAAGCTGGTCAAAGGGGATCTGGAGTTTCTTCCCCGTCACCGTAGAGAGATAGTCATAACGCTTCTCCAGCGGCACAATCCAGCGGTTCAACAGGTCAAACACCCGCACCCGCTGGCGGCCAAAGTCGTCAATCAGGAAAATGCCCCCGTTGGCCTTCATCTGGAACGGCGCTTCATAGATCTTCGAGGTCTCGTTGTAGGTCAGGTCGAGCGCCTCCAGCGTAAGTTCACCGCCGGTCACCACCACGGGGCGGTTAATCCGCACCCAGCGATGGTCATACTCCAGATCCTCAGGCAGTGAGGTCTTGGGCGGCTCGTGGACAATCGCATCATACATCTTGATGATCGACCCATCCGCCTCGATGGTCTGAGGAATAAAGATGGCATCACCCATCAGGTGCGTAATCCGCTCAGCAATACTGGTCTTCCCATTGCCCGGATAGCCGTACAACATAACCGATGCGCCGGAGTTTACCGCCGGGCCGACCCAGTTCAAAATCGACTCTTCAATGATAAGATCCTCGAATGCCTCACGGATGTTGCGGCGGGTGACCACTACATTCTTAATGGTCTGGGCCGTCACCGACTCGATCCAGGTGCGTAGCGGAACCGGGCAGGGACCGGCATACTGGGTTTTCATCAAAGCATCATTGGCCGCCTGCGCACCACGCGTGGTTAAAACATATTCGTAGTTAATATCACCATACCCGCGCTGACCAACAATGTCGATATGCTCCAGATTACGCAACTCGACAATGAGGGGCTCAACGATGCGATAGAACAGCGCAAGCTCTTCGGCCATTTCTGCGCCCGTCGCCCGACCTTTGTTGTACAGCACGCGTAGAAACTGCTCGGTCAGAAAGGTCTTGTTCAACCCGGTCTCTTCGATAGTTGTGGGTTTGGGCGGAATAAAACTATTCTGCAGGCGTGGGCGAGACTCATCTTCGGATGGCGGAGGATCACCCAGGGTACGTGCGCTACGGATGTCGATACCCTCTCGCTGCGCCTCGGCGATACGCCGTTCGAGATCTTCTTTGTGGAATTGCAAATGGAGCAGGGCATCCGCATCACCGGTTGCGGTCGCTTCTTTAATGCAGGCATAGAGCGCCCGCGCTACGGTATACTTGACGCCATCGACATACAGATGATGGAGATACTCATCGTCACGGACATAGCAGTCACGCGAGTGCGTGTTACACGCAAGCATCTCTTCATATGATTTCTGATCCAGAAGATAACGCATTGGCAGAAACCCCCAGGTCTTTATGTTAACTACGGCGTTGTGGAGTTGGCGCGCCGGCAGCAGATGCATTGCACTGTGCCACAGCACCCTAAACAAGTATAGCTAATCTACTATAGAGACGCCTATAGCGCGTTAGTCCTGCCCATGCCCATGACTTTAAGCGGGGAATAAGCATTGTTTGTAAGCCGTAGTCTGTAGTCCGTATCCCGTATCCCGTAGTCCGTAACCTGTAACCTGTAACCTGTGACCTGTGACCTGTAACCTGTGACCTGTTGCAGCCCGGTGCAAGATCCTGGTATGATTGAGTAGCGTATTCCGTAGGCCGTATCCCGTAATCCGTATCCCGTAATCCGTATCCCGTAATCCGGATGACACAAGGAGAGTCTGTTCATGAAATGGTTCTACCAGTACCTAAACTTCTATCCGATGCCGCTCTGGCTGGCAATGATGTTCGCCCCGCGTCACCCCCTGACCGAGCGGGCCGGCCGCTCCAGCACGATCTTTGGTCTGGCCGCGTTTCACTATATCGTGACATTCGTCCTGGCGATGCGCCGCATGCAGCAGAATCCCGGCACGGGCAGCCTGACCTCGCTCGACGGCGTTCGGGGGATTCTGGGCACCCGCGAAGGAGCGCTGGCAGCCTGGGCGCATATGCTGGCGTTTGATCTCTTCGTGGGCGCATGGATCTACCGCCAGTGCCGCCAACTGGATGCGCCGGGATGGGTGCGTGTCCCGGCCCTCTTCGGCGCGCTGATGGCGGGACCGTCCGGATTACTCTACTTTTTGCTCTGGCGGGTATTCGTCGGCAAGCACGGCGAAGTGCTGCCCGACAGCGAAGCGTGACGCGCATACTGATTTGTCGTCATAGCCACAGAGAACACAGAGGACACAGAGATAATGAGCGGGAATGTGCCGCCGTCGCGCCGGTTACAAGTAACACGAGTTACGCAGTAGACGATCAAACCGAGCGTTTCACCAGATGAAACACAAACCGCCTGCGGCAGCATGATACTTTTTATCTTTATCCACAAAAATGTTGCACGTTGTGCAACATTTTTGTGGATAAGAATGGGATCTTCCGCCCTGCCGGAGGCGAAATACGCTTTCGGGTCAGTGAGCGCGTAACGCGTGCAATTAATTGCTGTTTTGACGGCAAACGGGTATCACGCATCGTCCGGGTTGAGGAGATAGTGCCACCAGTTGTTGTGGACACCGTCGGTCTGGCCCTCAGTGCGTGGCAGATGCTCCAGCCACCAGAGATGGTGCGCGCGCATATCGCCGTTGCCCCACTCGGTGCAGTTCATCGGGCGCGGGGGACCGCTCAGGTTGGGGAAGTTGTACCAGGTATCGGCGCGGCAGGGCACGGTGCGCCGATTGCCCCAGTCATAATCCGACTGGCTGTTGGGCGCAAAGTGAACATTGCCACACTCGGCCTGGCCGGGGACATCACGGTCAAAGCGGGTGAAGCGTGACCAGAGATTCCGCTCGCCATGATGATTGCGATAGACATAACACATGATCGACTCGACACGGTGGCCGAAGTTCTCCAGCATGCAGCCGATGTCCCGCTCATAGTTAAAGCCCATAATCACAAAGCGCCGCCCGATATGGTCGGTGTGCGGCACTGGCGGCGAATTACACCAGAACGCGCCCGCGCCGGCCATGGTGCTCTCGTAGTAGCCGGCGTAGGGGAAGGCAAAAAGCCAGACCTCGTCAATCACGCGGCGCTCAATCTTCGCGATCAGGTCAAAGTCGGTCAGGAGCCGCCAGTAGTCCACATTGTCGGGTGAGTGAAAACCGCTGCCCCGTTGCCAGGCACGCAGGTAACTCGCATCGTCATAGCGAAACCCATCCTGCTTGACCGGGTAATCATCCACAACGATCCGCTCCACGATCTCATAAGAGGCCAGGCCACCGCTACAGGCGCGCAGGTCGGTGATATACTTCCGGACCAGTCCGTCCGGGTCATTCCAGCGCATATGCTGCGTGAGCGTCTGCCCCCCGACCGGCTCCAGCACCGGGTTATGAATGATCATGCTGACGCGCAGGTGGTAGGGCTCCAGTGCTGCCGCCGCGCGCCGCTGAACTTCCGGCGCGGGTGATTCTTCGCTGTCACCAAAGATGTTGCGCAAGAAGCGATTGAGCATTCGCGGTCCCTATCAAGAACAGAGAACAAAGCGTGCCTGCCGCATCCCCGAAGGAATGTTTCTGGACTTTGCCTGACACCGTACGCTCTACGATACCACGGGGGGATGGGGGCGTCAAGGTGGATGCAAGAAGCCCGGGTTGACACAAATAGGCCGCGCACTGATCTTGCACCCGCTCGTGACCGGAACCGAAGCAGGCTTCAGCGGGGCATCCCACACAGCATAACTGATCAGCGATGAAGCGCCCGGATACACCAAAGCGGGGTCAGTTGTGTAATCTGGCGTGACACGGGAGCTATCACATTACGAGAAAACAAATGATGATGGAGTTTATTTCACAGGGATGTCATAGAAATCTGTAAGACTACACCTAGTCGTTATCTCGTTTTCTGCTTTTGAGAAGACAATGCTGCCATAGCACATGTCCAACCCGCCCCATCACACTGTCTACGTTATGTCAGCCGAGCAAAAAAGGAGCCAGACCACGATGACAATCAGCGACTCACATCACCCGGAAGCCATTGCTCAGGAACTGTCGAGCCGGTTGCGGCCAGCGTTGCAACGATGGGGACGGTACGCCTCGACGGAATATCCCGCCTTCCAGCCGGTTGTCACCCTGCAACTCACGTCTGTTGAAGCACATGCGCGCGCCATGGTCGAAGCCGAACAGCCGCGCCGCGCCGTAATCGATACCGACCGGCAGCAGGCCGTCTGGTACCTGGTGCGTGCCGCGATCGCCACCCTGCGCCCACCATTGGATACACTGCCGCCAGAGGTTCAGAATGCCATGCGTCACCTGCCGCAACAGCGCTGGCCGAACGGTCTGATCGCGCCGCAGGAGTGTCACCGCTATCTGGTGCTCTCCCTGGCCTATGTCACCAAGTCGCATGCGAACAAGGAACTGACAGCGATCTGCCAGGTGTCCGCACGCACGCTGGCAACCATCCGCAACCAGGCCATTGCCGCCGTTGCACAACGCATCGTCCAGTGGGACGTGGAACAGTACCAGCATGCAGGGCGGCATCTGCAGCTTGCTGCAGATCGGCGCAGCACACCGCAGATCAATGCAGCCCCAAACGGGTTGAATTTCCCCTGATCTTCCATTACAGTAGGTGACGTAAAACTCACCATCGTACCAATCATCACCGCAGCAGATGAACGGCGCTGCTTTCCACTCCACCCCGCGATATGGCAATAGGCGCGTCCATGGGATAATCAGACCAGGCAGGCAGAATGTCTGTCTGGTCTGGGTAACTGCTTTTCCCTGACATTGAGCCGATTGGCTCATCAAACGAAATGAAGCGAACAACCGGCCAGTTGACCGGGCCAGATTTCTGTGAGCACCACCGCTCGCGGGTTGGGTAGCCCTGTGCAATGAAAGAGAGTGCCATGAAGACTCGCCTGCACGATACATCGAAGCGCTGGATCTATCTGTTGCTCATGATCACTCTGGTGGGAGGCATGGTCCCACCCGCAGCGGTTGCCGCTCCCCCGGTGCATGAGTCAACGGGAGATTCGCGCGCGCAGGCGGAGTCTGCCCAACCATCGCGCGCGATGAGCCAGGCCCGCGTTGCCGCATCTGATGTTGATACCGCTGATCATGTCCTGTACCTGCCCCTGATAGCGCACACGTCAGACGGCAATATGCCGCTGGTTGAGGGCGTCGTCACGCCCGGTGTCGGTGGAGTGCTCACTGCCGATGATGGCCGGGTGCGTGCAACATTTGCCCCACGGTCGGTCCAGCAGGAGACTCGCGTGCAGTACCAGGAACTGCCGCGACCCACAATTACAACGCCGGATCTGGCCGTTGGTGGTCCAGCGTTCTCGATCACGGCCAGGGATGCTGCCGATGATACCCCGGTGACCGAGTTTCCGCATGAAGTACAAATAATCCCGGCAACGGCGGATCTGCCCGCCACCTCGATTGTCACCCCCAGTATTACCATCACCGTACGCTACACGGATGCCGATGTCTGGGGGCTGGATCTACGCACGCTGGCACTCTACACCCGCTCAACTCCGGATGATCCATGGCAGCGCGTGCCAACCGCAGTCTACCCCGACCAGCACCTGCTGGTTGCCGAGATTGATCACCTGAGTGAGTTTGTACCGATGGCGCGGATGGCGCTAACCCAGGAGGAGGACGCCGATACTCGCCTGGTGCTCGACCCTGACGATAACGTTGGACAGGTAACATGGCCGGGTGTTGGTACCGTTGAGGAAATTACCTACAACGTGCGTCTGGCAACTGCGATCAAAGAGCGTTTTGAAACCGATGCATGTCGCGTGGATATTCTGTTAACCCGCGACTCGACGGCCCAGCCATTTGTTCCGCGTTCCACACGGTCCCAGGCGGCAATCAATTTTGATGGAAATATCTTTGTCACACTGGCCTTTAACACGCTCAATGGGAGCCCCTGGGGTGTGGAAGGCGACGGTGGTGTGCGCGGCTGGACACGCGATGATGCCGCGCTGGTGACGGAGTTTTTCAACCGCATCAAGGAGTTTACCGGTCGGCCCGCAACCCTCCCGGTGCAGTACAGTGTGAATGGCACGAGACCCCTCTACACGGAGTTTGCCACGACGCTGCCGGTGAGCATGACCTATTCTCATATCGAGACACTGTTTCTCGATCATAACTATGATTGGGTCGTCATCAATGATGATGCAGATGGGTTTCCCGCGATTGCCGACGCCGGCTATGCCGCTTTGCGTAGCCGATTGGAAGCCATGGGGATGACCTGCGGCGACGATCCCAACAACCCGCCACCCTATCCGACACCACCCTCAGCCGAGCAACTGCAGCGCTGGCGCGACCTGGGTTTTCAAAACTACCAGCGCTACGGCGCGGACCCGGTGAGCTTCTCAACCGGCAACCATATTCTCCAGGTGGAACTCTTCCGGATTCCGGGTCGCGGCGGGCTGGATCTGGACTTTACGCTGACCTACAACGCGCAGGATGGGCGCAACGACCTGTTCGGGTACAACTGGACCTTTCCCTACAACGTCCGTACGCAACGCTACAGCGACGACTCCGTCAGCGTGGTGTTGCACGATGGACGGACGTACCACTATACCTGGAATGGCAGCGGGTATGACGCCCCCGCCGGTGTGTATGACCAACTGGAGCAGACAACGACCGGCTGGCGCTGGATCACTCCCGACGAAACCGTCCTGACCTTTCAGGAAGTGTATGGTCCGCAGGGTGCCGGTCTGGGTATTCTGACCGAGTGGCGTGACCGGCAGGGGAATGCGCTGCATTTCGAGCATGACCTGAGCGCGCAGGGTAACTGGCAGGCGGGCGACTCCGTCCCCCGCCCGCCACTGACCGCCGTGCGTGATGATGCCGGGCGCACCATTGCCGTGACATCTGATGCGGAGGGGCGGATTACCCGACTGACCTTGCCCGATGGTCGCGAATTCGACTTTGTCTACACCGACGGTAATCTGACGGCGATGACCAATGCCGATACGCCAGTGCGGGGTACGCGGCGCTACCAGTATGATGAGCGCCACCGGATTACCCACCAGTGGGATCCCGAGGATATCTTCTTCCTGCGCAACTTCTATGATGATCGTGACCGGGTGATCGAGCAGATCGATGCCAGTGGGGTGCATAGCTACCTCAGCTATGACCCGATCAATCGGGTGACGACTTTCACCGACAATGGCGGCGAGGTCTGGCGCTACTCTTACGATGACCGCAACCGGGTGACGGCAGAGGAAGACCCGCGCAACCAGACGTTACACACAACCTATGATCCCGACTATAACGTAACCCAGGCCACCGATGCGCGTGGGAATGAGACCCACTACACCTACGATGATCAGGGCAACCTGACCACGCGCCGCGATCCCATGCCCAGCGAGGGCTGCCGCGTCGATGGCTACACCAGCGATATCACCCGCTGGACCTACGATGAGCACAACCAGGTCACGCAGATGACCGATGCGCTCGGGCACACCTGGCGCTACACCTACGACAGCCAGGGCAACCTGACGCGGTCTGAGGCTCCCGACGGCGCGGTCACCCGGGCGAGCTACAATGCCTGGGGGCAGCCAACCAGCATCACCGATGCTGAGAACCGCACGACCGCGTATGCGTATGATGATTATGGCAACCTGATCACAACCACCGACGCCGCCGGGAACGTGACGACCTCAACTTATGATATCGTCGGGCGCGAGGTGACCTACACCGATGCCAATGGGCACACGGTTACGTTTACATATGATGGCAGCGATAGCATCACGCGCATTACCGATCCCAAGACCAATGAGAGTAGCTTCACCTATGATCTGAATGATCTGCTGGTGCGTTCGACCGACCGGCGCGGCACTACGCGTGATTATCAGTATGACGAGAATCTCAAGCTGATTGCCGAACGTGATCACGCAGATGGTCACTGGACGCGCTATGGCTATGATGAACGCTACCGGCGCACGGTCATGACCGACACGCTCGGCTTCGAAACCTTCTATGACTATGATGCGATCGGCCAGGTTCAGGTCATTACCGATACACTGGGCCACCCCACGCGCTACTCCTATGACGAAAACGGCAATCTGACCGCCATTACTGACGCAATGGGTGCGCGTACCGTGATGACCTACGATGCGCTGGATCGGCTGGCGACCCTGACCGACGCCGCCGGCAACCGCACGCACTACTGCTATGATGCCGAAGATCGCCTCGTACGCACAATTGGTCCGCGCGACGGCGAGATCTACCGCTACACCTACGATGAGCATGATCGGCTGCTGACCGTCACCGATCCGCAGGGGAATGTCCGGCGGATGGAGTATGATGCCGTCGGCAACCGCATTGCGACAATTGATCCGCTCGATCAGCGCACGGATTACCGCTACGACGACCTGGATCGGCAGATTGCCGTCATGCGTTCCGTCCTGAGCAACGGTGAGCGCCCAACGACTCAATCTGGATATGACCCGGTCGGCAACACCACAGTCATCACCAGCCCGCGTGGCTTTATCACCACCTTCGACTATGACGAAAATGACAATGTTGTCACCATCACCGATTCGCTCAATGGACAGACACGCTACACCTACGATGAAGAAGACAATCCGCTGACGGTAACCAATGCCAACGGCTACACCACCCGGACCACGTACGGCCCGGTGGGCAACCCGCTGACTATCACCGACGGCCTGGGGCAGACCACCCGAATGGAGTACGACCCGGCCTACAACCTGGTCAAACTGATCAACGCTGAGGATCGCGCCACAGTCTACGAGTATGACCGGATGCAGCGGCTGATCCGTACCACCGATCCGCTGGGGAATGCCACGCTCTACCGGCGCGATGCGCTGGGCCGTGTCACCACCGAGCGGGACGCCAACGGCCATACTACCGGCTACAGCTATGACATCCTGGGTCGCCTGGTCGCCGTCACCGATGCGCTGGGCCACCCGACCCACTATGCGTACGATGAAGCCGGCAATCTGATCAGTATCACCGATGCGAACAACAACCGGACTACTTTCACATACAGCCTGCTGAACCAACTGTTGGCCGAGACCAATCCCATCGGCGAGACCTGGCGCTATGCCTATGATCCCAATGGCCGCCTGGCCCGGCGGATCGATGCGCTGAACCGCCCAACCAGCTACGAATACGACAGCAACGACCGGCTGGTGGGCATCCAGTATGGCACGCCCGGCCCGGTGCAACCGCCCATCCGGTTTGCCTACGACCTGGACGGCAACCAGACGCAGATGTGCGACGGCCTGGGCTGTCACACCACGGACTATGACGCGCTGGGCCGACCGACCAGTACCACCGACTGGCTGGACCGCACGGTGCGCCGGACCTACGATGGCGTGGGTAACACTGTGGGCATGATCTATCCCAACGACTGGCGGGTGCAGTATGCCTACGACGCCAACAACCAGATGGTCGGGTTGACCGATCCGCGGGGCGCAACCAGCATCTACAAATACAACCGACTGGGCCAGGTCACCAACATCAAACACCCGAACGAGACCAGCGCCACCTTGACCTATGACGCCGCCAGCCGCCTGACCGGGATTGATCATCGTCGGGTGGGAGCTACCCGTCCGCAGAGCGCCTACAGCTATGCGCTGGATCAGGTGGGGAATCGGGTTGCCGTCACCGAAACCCGCGCCGCCTTCGACAACAGCGATGTGCTGGCGACGCTAGAGCATACCTACGACTATGATGCGCTGAACCGGCTGGTCAATGCCTCGACCCGACTGGCGGTTGATGGGCGGAGTCCGCCCGCGGGCGGGGAGCGGGAGACGATCTATCGCTTTGACGCGGTGGGCAACCGCCTGGAGCAATCCGGGACAGTGCTGGCACCCGATCCGAGCGTGCCCGAACTGCCCGTCGCGCCGCGTCCCGAGCAGACAACCTACCGCTACAACGAGGCCAACCAGTTACTCGCCGCCGAAGGCACCGCGTTCCGCTACAACGCCAACGGCGTACGCACCAGCCAGAGCCGCACCCTGCCCAGTGGGGCCACCGAGACCACCCGCTACAGCTACGACCGCGAGGATCGGTTGATCCAGGTGACCACGAGCGTGAATGGTGTGGCAACGATGGAGGCAACCTACGACTACGACGGCTATGGTCGCCGTGCGCGAAAAACCGTAAGCTATCCCAGCAACAGCAGCGCTGACCATGTGATCACCTACCTCTACGACGGACTGGAGATCATCGGTGCGCAGATCAAACAGGGCGACACGACCAGCGAGAGCTACTACTACCTGGCCCCCTCGCCGGTCACCGGTCTGCGCCGTCCGGTTGCCATGCAGGATCTCGCAACCGGCGAGCGGCACTGGTACCAGAGCGACGGCCTTGACAGCATCATCGCACTGACCGACGATCGGGGTGACCAGGTTGCGCCGGCCCTCTACGGCGACTATGGGCAGATGCTGGCGGGTGACACCGCCCTCCAGATCTTCACCTACACCGCCCAGGACTACGACCCGGAGACCGGTCTGATTCACTTCTACGCCCGCTACTACGACCCGGCCCACGGCGTGTGGCTGACGCAGGACAGCTATCGGGGGCAGATTGATGTGCCGGGGACGTTGCATCGGTATGGGTATGTCAATTCTAACCCTATTACACGTAATGATAAGTATGGCTACTTCTGGGATTATGTTGTCGATGTTGGTTTCATTGCATATGACATCTATACCCTCGTAAAGGAACCAAGTTGGGAGAATGCAGGGTGGCTGGCACTCGACGTTGGTTTGGCAATACTACCATTTGTTCCCGCTGCTGCAGGAGCAACTGCTCGTGGTGTCAAGAATACAGATAGAATTGTCAGTGGTGGTAATAAAGGACTTGATATTATTAGGGCTTCTGATGATGCAATCAAGGGCGTCGATAAGGTCAATGATACGCTCAAAGCAGGTGATAAGGTCAATGATACGCTCAAAGCAGGTGACAAAGCTGGCGATACATCAAAGGGAGCACAGGAACAAATCGAACGGGAAGCAAAGGAGCAAGCAGATCAAGGGAATGGTCGATATAACCGTATAGATCCACCTACAAATCGTAAAGGTTTAAGGAAATCAATGGGGGAACCACCATCAGGATTTAAGGAACCTCAGGCACATCACGAGTTACCTTGGAAGAATAGAGATTTCTTTGCAGGAAAAGGAATCAATGTCAATGATCCCCAATTTGGACGGTGGGTTGAAGGTAATGCACACCGTAAATGGTCCGCAGAGTACGGACGAGAATGGGATCAATTTATAGAAGCAAATCCTAACGCAACGCCGCAAGATATTATGAATAAATTACAGGAACTAAAGAATAGCGGTAGGTTTCCCTCGAAAACTGACTGAATTTAACAAATGATTTACAGTAAATCATTTTTCCTTAAAAATTCAACGACACAAACAAAAAACAATCAGTCATTACACTTTTGATGTTATGTCGTTTTACAAGTACAATACGAAAGCAGCGTACAAATCTGATCAAACAGATTTGAAATGTAGCACAACTTGCGTTACAGATAATGTCATATTGATAAACGTATTATCAGAAAGGGAGATAGTGATGGAAGATAACACGTTTTATAGATTTGGTCATAACTCATCTTACACACGAAGGTTCACTTGGGCAACAAGTATTGATCCCCGCTCTAGCATAACTCGTAGGGTCTGTCCTGAATATAACGTTGTTGAGGAATACCCCTCTGGGGCATTTAATGTTATAGTTGAAGGTGGAAGCAAGTATCCTGATATTCTAAAGTGTGGATCATACCCTTTTCTTATAGTATCTGAGAAAGTTGTTTCTATATGGTACAATGCGGACATCAAAAACTTCATAATTTACCCTGTTGGAATAAGTCAAGTAAACTCGAAGAAATTAGAGGATATTCAACCACCTAAGTATTTTAGGATAGAAATAGAAGGTCAATGCAAGATTGACCTAGAAGCTAGTAGACTTAAAGTTATCCGACATGCTCCTAAATGTCACTATTTAGTTACAAAACCTTCAACACCAGCCGGATTCATAATGAAAGCCAACTCTTGGGATGGAAGTGATTTGTTCCGAGATAGCAACTTATACCCAAGAGTTAACTTTTGTACTCAAAGAGTTTTAAACCTGGCAAGCAAATACAAACTTACTAATTTTCGATTTGAGCTCATGGAAGGCCCCTTTAACCCTGGTAACAGAGGTATTGATTACTTACAAAAATCCGGGTAGTTTCTCTCAGCTACACTTGATTGCTTCTCGGAGCTGGCCTTGAGCAGCGCTAAGAGGTCAGCATGCCATGGGGATTCATTGTCAAACACGGTCATGGTGAGTGGAGCAAACCATCGCGCTGAGTCCGCAATGCAGTGCCATGAGATGCTTCCCTCCGGTCAGCATGACATGGGGATTCGTTGCAGAAAATTGTCATGGTGACCGGAGGTACGCGGTGGCCCAACCATGAAAAACACGGTCATGGTGAGTGGAACGAACCATCGCACTGAGTCCACCATGCAGTGCGTTGAGATGCTTCCTCCCGTCAGCATGACATAGAGATTCATTGCAGAACAATGTCATGGTGAGTGGAGCGAACCATCTCACTGAGTCCGCAATGCGGTGCGTTGAGATGCTTTCCTTCACTCCGTTCGGGACAGGCTCTGTCGTCAGCATGACATGGAGATTCGTTGTGGCAAAACGCAACAACAATCTGCACCGCATCCATTCGGTTCTCAGTTCTCGGTTCTTCATTCGGGTTCTCAGTTCTCGGTTCTTCATCCAGGTTCTCAGTTCTTTAGCTACGGGGGCTTACGTATGAATTCACTCGCTCGTCGCACACCGCGCCGGTCACTGGTGCTGCTGATCATCATGGGGCTGGCGCTGCTCGCCACGGCTGGCCCGTCCACCCGCGCCGCCGCCGATTGCGCCGGCCCGCTGCATCCCAAATCCGCCGCCGGCCTGATGCCGCCCGCCTGTGGGCTTGATCCAGATGCGCCCGCCCCGGCAATGCTGGCGGCAGCGGTGAGCTTCCTCGGCGCACCGATCAATACCCGAGTCGGCAGTTGGGCGCAGATTGTTGCTGCGGGTGACTTCAACAACAACCAGATTGATGAAGCCGCTGTCGGGACGGCGGAGTATTTCGACCCGGCGAACGACTGGCAGATTCATCTGCTCCAGCAGGTGAACACCGCATTCAATCGTATCCAGCAGCGCTCCGCGCACAAATATGCCGAAGCGATGGTCGCCTTCGATGCTAACCACGATGGCCTGATGGATCTGGCGGTGGCGGGGGAGACCGGCGTGCTGTTGCTAACCCAGGCGAACGGCGGAACATCGCCCCTGAATGAGCCACTCGAAATCCTGACCGGCGTGCCGGTGGATGCGCTGGCGGTAGGCGATGTCAATGGCGATTTGCACCCCGATCTGCTGGCGATTGCGCCGGAGGCTGATACCATCCTGGCCTGGGCCAGTAGCCCCACCGGGTTGGATGCCTACAAACTCGACCTGGATTATCCCACCGATGGCTATAGTGCCCTCGCCGTGGGCGATCTGAATAACGATGGCTTTGACGATCTGGCGGCACTGCGGGGTTCCGGCTATGCGACCGACTCGGTCGTGGTTTTCTTGCAGATGAACGGCAGCTTCCCGGTTAGCTTTAAGCTCACCCCGCAGACCGGCGGTTTCCTGCCGCACAGCCTGGCCGTCGGCGATGTCACCGGCGATGGACTGGACGATCTGGTGGTGACGGCGGGCGGCAACACGCCCCATGCCTACCTCAACGTCTTCCCGCAGCAGGTGACGGACGCAACCACCACGCCGCCAACCTCCAGCCTGGCCGACCATCCCGTGGTCTATGATGCCTATCACCTGCCCGGCGCGGTGCAGATCGGCGACATCAACCACGATGGGCGTGCGGATGTCATCGTCGCCAACGACTCCTGGCGCACCATCGGCGTCTACACCCAGGCGGCGGACGACACGCTCAATCCCTACGCGGTGGCACAGATTCCCTACAACAGCCGGTATCGTCCGAATGCGCTGGCCCTGGGTGATTTCGACGGCAACGGCGGGATGGATGTCGCCGTGGTCGGGCGTGATCCCGGTCTGACCGTGCTGCCCAACACCGACACCGCGCCAACCGCCACCATCAGCACGCCGCCGGACGCGGCGGTGATTCCGCCCGGCAGCCTGACCGTTACCGGCACCACCACCTCCGGCACCACGGCAGTTGCGGTGCGCATCAAAGGTTTGACCGCCTGGCAGCCCGCCACACTGACCGGCACCACCTGGGAGATCACCATCGACGATATCCCGGATATCGGGCGCTCCTGGTGGATCGAGGCCCGCGCCAGCACCGGACCCCGCTATCAGGCACCTCCGGCTCGCCACCGTGTCCAGGTGCTCGGCCGCGTGACGGACGGCATTCTGGTGCTCTACACCTTTGCGGAGGGGACGGGAGACACAGTCTTTGACGTGGGCGGTATTGGCGATCCGCTCAATCTGGAGATTGCCGATCCGGCGGCCGTACACTGGGAAGATGGTCGCCTGGTCGTCACCGATCCGACGATCATTGCCTCGGCGGAAACGGCCAGCAAAATCTATGATGCCGCCCGCGCCACGAACGAGCTGACGGTCGAAGCCTGGGTGATCCCGGCGAATAGCACCCAGGATGGCCCGGCGCGCATCGTTACCATCTCGCACACCTCGCCGAAACAGAATGTCTCGCTCGGACAGGGGCTCTGGGGCAACCAGCCGTCCGACATCTACAACGTACGCCTGATGACCACCGAGGCTCCGAACAGCCATCGCGCACCGATGACGACGCCGGAGGGGTCACTCACCACCGGGCTGATCCATGTAGTGTTCACCCGGGATAGCAGCGGGGTTGCGCGCATCTATCTCAACGGGATAGAAGTCACGGAGGAGGAGATCGGCGGCGATTTCTCCAACTGGGAAGATATTTATCCGCTGGCGCTGGCGAACGAGGTCAAAGTGCCGCGCCCCTGGCTGGGAACCTTTGACCTGGTAGCGGTCTACGAGCGCGCCCTGACTCCGGCGGAAGTCACGCAGAACTTCCAGGCCGGGACCGGCACGCCGCCCGCCCCCACGCCGGACAAACCGCTGGTCGAGGAACTTACCATTAACAACCGGGCCGATAGCACCGCCGACCGCGAGGTGACGCTGCAAATCACCGCCACGGCCGGAACGCCGGAACGGTCAATCCAGTCGGTGCTGATCAAGGAGTATATGGTTGACCAGACCAGCGGGCACTGGATCGAGGCCCAGCAGTCGGACTGGCGGGACTATGACGAGACGCCGGCAACCTATGACTGGACGCTGGCGCCACCATCCGGGGTGAAGTATCTGCAGGTCTGGGCAAAAGACGACCAGGGCACCATTTCGCGCTTCCCCTACCAGGCATTCATTAACTATGTGCCGGAGCAGGCGACAGTGGCGGAGGGCGCAGGACGAGTGTACCGCTACGCGCTCAACGCCGGGGAGCAGGTGACGGTCCGGGTTGACCCGACCGGCGGCGATCCGGACCTGACCGTCTGGGCTCCCGGTGATATGCAGCAACAAACACCCTGGGTCAGTAACCTGCGGGAAGCGCCGGATGTCATCACCGTTGCTGCCCCGGTGGATGGCGTCTATCAGATCGAGGTCACCGGGTACACCGCTGCCACGTACAGTCTGACGGTGGAACGCACCCCAACGGTGCAGGTGGTCAGTCCCGCTGACGCCATCAGCCGGCTGGACCCGGACAAAGCGGTGCGCACGGCACCGCTGGTGCTGGTTGACAGCGAACCGGCTTTTGAGCAACCTATCTCTGATCCATCTGATACCGAACGGCAGATCTTCCTGCCACTGGTTATCCGGTAAGATACGCCGGAAGCCCTCTCTGTAACGGTGACAGGGAGGGCTCCGTTCAATTTACGTTCGCCTAGTGCCGCCTTACGAATTTTGAGAAAATAACCCGGATATGCCATCCTGGAGTCCCGGCTTTCGCGGGTGGGATACCTGCCGGAACAGCAGCATACTGCCGAGAACGCCTGATCCGGCTGAAGCCGGGACTCCCGTTTAGCGGTATCTGGATTACATTTCAAAGTTCTTCAGGCGGTTGGGCCGGCCCAGAACCGCCTGCAGGCGGCACGACGAACTGTCAAGCGCTCATTATCCATATTGAACGATACCTTAGAACGGAATCTCCTCATCCGTTTCTTCGGGTACTTCGTCCGTCTGGTTCTCCGGCTCCGGGATGTCGATATCGTCCTGCGCCGTACCGTTCCCATTCCCATTCCCACCCGGTGCATCGAGGAACAT
>DAOTUI010000286.1:0-2790 GCA_034437035.1 Chloroflexaceae bacterium | reverse complement strand
CGTGGTTCCTTACCTGGAAGAGGATGCCGCCTCCGGCAGGGTGGAAGAAACCATCCTTTTTTCACAAAAGATTTTCACAACGTGAAAATCTTTTGTGAAAAAGATAAAAAAAGTACCATGCTGCCGCAGACGGAACCGTTCTGTATCGGAGCAAACGCCCGGTTTGCAACGCTACTGCACAGGTTCTGCTATTTGAAAGGTATTGCGCCATGACTGCTCCATCCGGCACTATCTTGATTATTGATGGCGATCCGACCCGGCCGGCGACTCTGTCGCCCCTTCTGGAACAACTCGGGTATACCGTTGTGGTAGCGAGTAGCGGACGGGAGGCGCTTGATCGGTCGGCAACACAACGCTTCAGCCTGATCTTTCTCTCCATCGCGCTCTGGGGCATGAACAGCTACCAGGTACTGGAGCGCCTGAACGAGATGGGTATCCTGCGCACAACGCCGGTGATTATGCTGACACCGGCGGATACAACGCTTGGCATTGACCGCTGCCTGGAACTGGGGGCTACCGATTACCTGACCGCGCCATTTATGCCGGCGGTGGTGCAGGCGCGGATTAATGCCTGCCTGAACCGGCAGCAACTGCAGGCGCAGCAGCAGGATGATGTCGGGCACGAACTGCTGCTTACGATTGAACGCGATGTGCAGATTGCACGGCAGATCCAGTTAGGGTTCTTGCCTGACCAGTTGCCCCAACCCGCGAGTTGGGAGATCACCGCGCGCTTCCATCCGGCCCGCGAAGTTGCGGGTGATTTTTATGATGCGTTTATGCTGACGCAGAACCGGCGGGTGGGCCTGGTGATCGCCGATGTGTGCGACAAGGGGGTCGGGGCGGCCCTCTTTATGTCACTCTCGCGGAGCCTGCTCCGCGCCTTTGCGCAACAGCACTACAGCATTAGCGACTGGACCAGCCTCCTGGTTGACGACAAACCGGCCCGCCCGCGCAGCCGCGCCCGCGCCACCGGTCGTCAGTCCATGCCGTCCATCGGTGCCGCCGCCCTGAAGAATGCCATGATGTTGACGAACAACTATATCACGACCAATCATCTGGAGATGAATATGTTTGTCACGCTCTTTTTTGGTGTGCTTGATCCCCTGACCGGGACGCTGATCTATGCCAATGGCGGGCATTGTCCGCCGGTGATTGTCGGACCCGAGGGCGAGATCAAAGCAAAATTGACCACCACGGGGCCGGCGGTCGGCTTATTTCCCGGCGCGGAGTTTGGCATTGAACAGGCACAACTCACTTCCGGCGATATGCTCTTCTGCTATACCGATGGCGTGACCGATGCGCGCAACCCGGAACGGGAGTTCTTTGGTGAACCGCGCTTGCAGCAGTTACTGGCGCAACCCGCGCCCTCGGCGGCGGCCCTGCTCAACCGCTTTGAAGGGCATCTGCAGGCCCACATCGCCAGCGCGGACCAGTTTGATGATATCACTATGCTGGCAGCCCGCTGGATATCGGAAGAGTCGCCGTCGGCGTAATCAGGATGGGCTGCGGACGTATACATAACCACGAAGGCTACGAAGCGCACGAAGATCAACCAGCAGATCAACAAGAGCAAGAAACGAACGGCATTCTACAATCCTGCGGGCCTTTCATGCGCTTTGTGGTAATCCGGCATACTTTCTTCTGCCACAGGGGGCAGGTCGGCAGAACCGCCTCAAGGCGGCACGACGAGGAGTATGCGCATTCCAAGCCAGCCGTAGGGTGCGTTCCCCGCACCAGCCGGCCCTGGTCAGTAGGGTGCGTCCCACGCACCAACCGGTGGACGCGCAGAAGCGCGTCCCTACCTGAGCGCTGCTACTCCTCACCTCCGGTCTACGGTATTCCCTTAGAACCGGCTACACCAAACTTCTCTGGTTTCCCCGGCGCGGGCCTGCTATCCTGGAACAAAGCCGCTTAAATCAGCCCGGCGTAAATGACAGTGGTTACGCAGTAGGCGTTCGGACCACGAAAGAACACGACATGAGCGAACATCGCGCAACGGCCAATGCTGCCATGGATCAGGCGATCCCGCGTCTGGCGGGGGATAGTGCCTCCGACAGGGCGGAAGAGACCAGATCTTTTTCACAAAAAAATTCACGTTGTGAATTTTTTTGTGAAAAAGAAAAAACGTACCATGCTGCCGCAGGCGCATCCGGCTGCCATCGGGTCAAACGTCCGGTTTGCATGGCAACCGCGTACGTCCTGTAAATGAAGTGAACACGAGGAGTAGTGATGAGCGTGAACATGCAGCCCAGTTCTGCCGTCGCCGGCGAGCATGCGCAAAGCCGGCGGGTCTCATGGTTGGAACTCTTTTATGATCTGGTCTATGTTGCCACAATTATTCAACTGGGGAATGTATTCAGCCACCATGTCTCCTGGATCGGCTTCTTTGAGTTTGTTGCGCTCTTTCTGCCGGTCTGGTGGTCCTGGATGGGCGTAACCTTCTATGCCAACCGTTTTTTACGCGATGATGTGCGGCATCGCAGCCTGATCTTTATCCAGATGTTCGCGGTGGCAGCGCTGGCGATTAATATCCCGACCGCCTTTGCGCCCGGTGTGAGTGGGTTTGCCCTGGCCTATGTCGGGGTACGCATTGTGCTGGTGCTGTTGTTTCTGCAGGTGCCCAACCGCGCAGGCCATGCCCGGCCGCTGGCCCGCCACTATGCCATCGGGTTTAGCCTCTCGGCATTGATCTGGCTGGTTGCGGCGTTTGTGCCGATGCCGCTGCGGTATGGCCTCTGGATCGTTGGGATGCTGGTAGATTTTCTGGTGCCGCTCAACCCGGCTACCCGG
>DAOTUI010000285.1:0-22689 GCA_034437035.1 Chloroflexaceae bacterium | reverse complement strand
TTTCACAAAAATTTTGCACTTCGTGCAAAATTTTTGTGAAAAAGATCAAAAAGTACCATGCTGCCGCAGGCGATTCTGCCGTTCACCGGGTGAAACGCCCGGTTTGATGAACCACCGCGTAACTCGTGTAAATGAGAGAAAGTACCTGAGTTGCGGGCATTGTACCATACATAGCCATAATTTTTGCATGGACGAGAAGCGCGTGCCTGCCACAAAAATAGTTCGTGCCATTCAAAAAACTGCGGGACCGGTCGACGCGTTAAACTGCCGGCACCAATCTTGCTGAACCATAAGGCAAAAAATCCAGAAACGATTCAGGTGTTGTGCGCCAGAACAACGCTGGATTTACACAGAGAAGGATACAATCGACAGAAAGTTATCATTTCTAATTCAGAATTAATACATACCCCCTATAAACTGTTGCCGGTTTAGGGTACAATAAAGGTACTCCTGATCACATTAACAGCACACACGTTTTGTACGCCGCCGCGGAGAGCAACAATTATAGTATGCGCTTCGTCCAGGATCATGTGATAGCGAAAGGAGGACGATCCTGGTTACTAGTTGTGAAATCTGGATGGCGTGACCATCCGGCAGTGCTGCCAATGGTTCGTCAATAGAGGACAAGAATAATGCTACCAAGAAATAACAACAAATCAAATCCCAATCAGGGAGGGGGGCCGCCTCGCTGGTTGCCGAATATTCGCATTCTGATCTTCCTGCTGGCCGCCCTGATGCTCTGGAATCTGTTTAGCTTCCAGCCGGGTGAGCCGTCGATGGAAATGTCCTACAGCACCTTTGTGGCTGAAGTGCGCGAGGGCAATGTCTCCGAGGTTACGATTGTGGACCAGCAGGTGCGTGGCACGCTGGTCGAGTCAATCGCCCCACCGGAAGATACGCAGGTTGAGGGCCGGTTTCCGTTTGTGAGTGCGCCCAGTGAGTTCGATAGCTTCACAACAACCATCCCCGGCATTGGTGACGAAACCCTGATCCCACTGCTCCAGGAGGAGGGCGTAGAGATAACTGCGCGCGAGGAAAATCCTTCAATTTTGCTGAATGTCCTCTTTGCGTTCGGTCCCGCGCTGCTGATTGTCCTGCTGATTGTCTTTATGATGCGTCAGCAGATGCGTGGGCAGCAGGGCATCTTCAACTTTAGCCGTTCGCGGGCCAAGTCCCACTCCATGGATCGCCCCAGCGTGAAGTTTGACGATGTAGCCGGTGCAGATGAGGCCAAGCGCGAACTGGTGGAGGTTGTTGACTTCCTGAAGCACCCGGAGCGCTACCGCAAACTGGGCGCGAAGATCCCGCGTGGCGCGCTGCTGATTGGCCCTCCCGGTACCGGGAAGACCCTGCTGGCGCGGGCCGTAGCAGGTGAGGCCGGTGTGCCCTTTTTCAGCACTAGCGCCAGCGAGTTTGTCGAACTGTTTGTCGGTGTGGGCGCGAGCCGCGTGCGTGACCTGTTTGAGCAGGCCCGGCGCAATGCTCCGGCAATCGTCTTTGTGGATGAGCTCGATGCCATCGGTCGTCAGCGTGGCGCGGGCATGGGCGGCGGTAACGATGAGCGTGAGCAAACCCTAAACCAGATCCTGGTCGAGATGGACGGCTTTGAAGGTGATACCAACGTCATTATCATTGCCGCAACCAACCGCCCGGACGTGCTTGACCCGGCGTTGCTGCGGCCCGGCCGCTTTGACCGGCAGATCACCGTTGGCCTGCCCGATGTGCGTGGACGCGAGGCGGTGCTGAAGATCCATCTGCGCGGCAAGCCGGCTGCCTCCGATGTTGACCCATCCATTGTTGCTCGCCAGACACCCGGTTTTGCCGGGGCGGACCTGGCCAACCTGGTCAACGAGTCCGCACTGCATGCCGCACGGCGTGGGGACCGGCTGATCCGCAAGATGCACTTCACCGAGGCACTCGATAAGATCGTCCTGGGAACCGAGCGGCCCGTGCTGATGAGCGATTATGAGCGCCAGGTTGTGGCTTACCACGAGGCCGGCCATGCCCTGGTTGCGCGCCAGTTACCGGAAACCGACCCGGTCAACAAGATCACGATTATCCCGCGCGGGCGGGCTATGGGTGTTACGGAGTATCTACCGGAGGGCGACCGCTTCAACTATTCGCGCCAGTATCTGATGTCGCAACTGGCGATGATGCTCGGTGGCCGCGCTGCCGAACAGGTTGCCATCGGCGAGATTACCACCGGCGCAGAGAATGATCTGCAGCGCGCGACCCAACTGGCACGCCGGATGGTTGGGCGCTGGGGGATGAGCCAGGAACTGGGGCTGCTCTTTGCCACCGACAGTACCGAGAACCCCTTCCTGGGCCGCGAGATGGCCGGGCCACGCGATCACAGCGAGGCGACCGCTGCCCTGCTGGATGAGACAGTACGTACGCTGCTCCAGGAGCGGATGGAGAAGGCCGTTAGTATTCTGACCGAGCACCGCAGTGTGCTGGATCGGGTGGCCACAGCCCTGCTGGAACATGAAACACTGGACCGCGACGGGCTGGAGGCAGCTATTCAAGGTGACGATGTGCCACCACCGGCACCACCCAGCATGCCGTCGCCCAATGCGCCGGTCACTGACGAAGATAAGCCCCGGCCACAGCCCCGACCGGGCATCCTGCCCACGTAGGCATCAGGACGTTTATCCGAAGAGAATCAACCAGACGGCCTGGGTGCAGTTGCACCCAGGCCGTTTATTATCGGTAGCACCTCACCGGGATTAGCAAAGTTACCTTCAGTCAGGCTGATGCACAGGCGGAGCGGCCGGCTCGCTGTTGCCACCGAGCCGCTTCACTCCGCTCAGGAGTATGCAACCACCACTTTTTGCACCATCGGCACCACATCCGTATCAGCCATGTTGTGAGCAGTCATGCAGGCATACTCACCCTGGATCATCTCCCGGAGAGCTGCGGCAACCTGCCGTTGCAACGGGTCGTCCGGCAAGGATACCCGCGCAGCCGATTGCATATAGGTATCAGCCAGCGCCCGCAAGAATGGTTGAAGCCGCTCAGGAGCACGCTGCACCATCAGGAGAATTGGCGTCTCGGTCTGGTTTTCCATATCCCGGACGCGATCATGCAGATCCTTGTTCATCAGGAAGAGGGCGCGGTAATAGCGCGCCAGGCTCACCAGTCCATCACTCGCATGCCCAAAGGCGGCAAACAGCGGCAATTCGGCAAAGATATCGACATCCAGGCTCTTTGCATCGTAACAGTGCCGGGTCGTCGCTACAAGATCGTCCATACTTGAGAGGGTTTTCATCTGGTCTACATACACATTCTCACCCAGGACAATGCCGATGCACTGGGTAAAATAGACCGCAACGCGCTGCTGGAGATGGGGAGGAAGCTGCTGCGCGTTAAACCAGCCCATCACGCGCAGAAGTTCCAGAATCCGGTGGCCACGTTCCCTCCGGGAGAGGATATCGTCCAGGATATCGTCCAGAAGATTAATTGTGGCATCAAGCGACAGGGATAGTGGAAGTACCTCGCAGGGGTATGTCGCGGCCATTGCCGAATACATAACCATTGTGCGCATTGACTTGCGTCCCATCTGCCAGCGCTGGGGCACTTCGCCTGCGATTTGCCGAATTTCATCGGTACAGAATTGAATAGCGTGTAGATCCAGTGCATTACACTGATCAACCAGTAGCGCAAGTTGCTGCTCAACAGCGGACATGTATATGTCGCAGAGTGGTTGGATGTTCTGTGGGCGTGGCATACATTTCTCCTGATAGGTAACGATGCAGTACACCGGGATCTTCTTCCTGCCTCGTTTGCTACTAAACCGCACTTTTGTATAGGAAATGATAGCATGATATTTGAAAAATAGGAGTAAGGGAAGCGGAAACTTTAATCCATCCCTTGGTCTGCTCTCCCCCGCTTGGTGCTGCCACGCCCACTGGACGATGGAACACAGAAGGGATGAGTATTTCCTTCCGCTTTCCTAAGTCATTTTATGTCCCGCTGCCGTTATACTGCATAACAGACGGCTATACGCAAAATCTGCGCACTATTTTACACAAAAGCACACGCTATTTTATCGGGACAAACTATACCACTGCCTTTTCCACAAAGATGTTCGCTAAACACACGCTTGAGAGCAAAGAGCAATTCATCTTACACTGCTGCCAACCGTACGATACTGGGCGAATGTAACCCTACCTGTATCGGACTCGTAGAGGCGAACGTGCAGAAACGTGTCCCTGCTGGGGAGCAATACCCGGTAATGCTGCCGTACGCGCCATGGTGTAAGCTGGAAAGAACGAGCAGAACTTCACCGCAGAAGGACACCGCGCCATGCATCATGCTGAAACCCACCATCACGGCACAAACTGGATGCTCCTGACTGCCCTGGTTATCTTCGCCGCCGGGTGTGTGATTATGGTCCGGCTGATCATCGTTACCGCCATGGAGCATACAACTCCGGCTCCGGTGCCGGTTGGGGCAAGCCTGGCTGTAACACCCTTCACCACACCGACACAAACGGCCACACCACCGCCGCAACCAACGCGGTTCACGCCACCGACCCGGCCGGCACGACCACCCGGCGTACGCAGAACCGGAGCAATGTTACTGACCGAGACGGCGATTGCGGCAAGTGCTACCGCTGCCGCCATACCAGCATCCCCCGAATTGATCACAGCAACACCGCTCCCCAGTTCCACCTCCATCGAACCAGCGCCAACCGCGACACCAGGTGAGCCGGGCAGCAGTCGCAGTGATCCGTTG
Source organism: Chloroflexaceae bacterium (assembly GCA_034437035.1). GTDB lineage: Bacteria > Chloroflexota > Chloroflexia > Chloroflexales > Chloroflexaceae > CAKZQX01. Next base: position 17,952 of record DAOTUI010000285.1, on the reverse strand, counting down.
CCACCCGGCACTGAACTGCGCTTTGAGCACTGGGCCATCGTCATAACGGATGTTCTGTATGGCGAGGAGGCGATTCGCCTCATTGACGAGACAAATCCCCTCAATGCACTGCCACGCATTGAGCACACCTACCTGATTGCTACGGTGCAACTGACCAACATCTCAGCCGGGCCGGAGGCCAGAAGTACCCTGACCGCGATTGATCTGCGCGTGACGGGTGACCAGTACCGGCTCTACCGCCAGGCTTCGGTAGTGCCGCCGCATCCGCCAGGTAGCGAGGTGTTGCCGGGTGAGCAGGCCAGAGTACAGTTTGTGTTTGAGATTGGGCTTGATGAGGCAAACCTGCTGTTGCGAGTGCAGGAAGGTCCGTTGCAGCCACGCTTTGTGGCGGTCGCAGCGGGCACGGCGCTGACGGCGGCATCAGACCTGGACAGTATTACGCCCAACGAAGCGGGCAGGCAGCGCGCGGCTCCGGCCCTACCGGGGGAACCTGTTATTACTGACGAATGGGAAGTTACCCTGGTTGAGGTTGTACGCGGTGCAGACGCGGCCGCTCTGGTCCAGGCGGTCAATGCCCTGAACCCGGAAGCGCCTGCGGGCATGGAGTACGTTGCTCTTAAAGTACGGGCGCGGCTCATTGACCGGCGGGAGCCGGACATGATCCGGCATATTGACGGCACATTCCTGGAAGTTATTGACGCGCAAAGCGTCACCTACGGACGCCCGCTGGTTGTGCCGCCGGCACCAATCTTTGTGGCCGATCTCTTCCCCGGCGGCACAGTGGAGGGCTGGGTAGTATTGAGCGTACCAACTGATGCTGACCAGGCAACGCTGATCTTCCGCGCGCTCGAATCATCATCGGCGGATACGCTGCGCTTCCTGGCAATGCAATAGGGCAGGTATCGGCACTTCCCATGCGCTGTAGCCTGCATACACCATTGACAGGACTTACGCGGTGGACGTTCAAACCGGACGTTTGATTAGATGGAAGCCGGTCTCGCCTGCGGCAGCGCGGTACTGTTTTATCTTTTTCACAAAAAATATGCACAAAGTGCATATTTTTTGTGAAAAAGATCGGAATCTTCCGTCCTGCCGGAGACGCAATGTTCTTTCGGGTCAGGGACCACGTAACCCCGTCATTGACACGAGTTACGCGGTGCAGCCAATTCCGGCCTGGTGCCGGACCCAAATGCCGGCTTCGCCTGCGACAGCATGGTACATTATGTAGCTTGTTGCTAAAAATGTTGCACGTTGTGCAACATTTTTAGCAACAAGCTGGAATCTTCCGCCCTGCCGGAGGCGAAGCCGGCTGTTCATCCAGGCGACTCTGCCTTTCATCTGATTAACAGGAGTTACGCGGTCACTGACCTGGAAGGTAATTTCGCCTCCGGCAGGGCGGAACAGACCATTCTTTTTCACGAAAATGTGGCTCCTTGAGCCACATTTTCGTGAAAAAGAATGAAGAAGTACCATGCTGCCGCAGGCGAATCAGGCTTCCATCGGGTCAAACGTCCAGTTTGGATCTTAACCGCGTAAGTCCTGTGATTAAACGTTCCGTTTGAATGCCCACCACGTAACCCCTGTCATTGACGGCACGGAACGCGCCGACCCGACAGCAGTTGCTGCCGGGTCATTCAATAACAGAAGTTACGCGGTTGCTCACCCAAAAGGAATTTTCGCCTCCGGCAGGGTGGAAGATTCCATTCTTTTGCACGAACATTTTGCACGTTGTGCAAAATGTTCGTGCAAAAGATAAAAAGAGTACCATGCTGCCGCAGGCGAATCGAGCCGTTCATCCAGGCAAACGCCTGGTTTGGAATTGACCGCGTAACTCCTGTCAATCGCGCCACGCTATCATCGTGGAGGCTGACCTCCTACGGTGTCAGCAGGAGGGCGTTATCAAGATGGCTGCTCACCCGCGCCATCAGCACCTCGGCACGCTTCGGCGTGCTGGTGTCGCGGGGATCGTGCAGGGCATTAATCCGGATGTCGATATGGGTGTAGGGCTTCTCCCTGGACAGATCAATGATATAGTCCTGCCCGGTGACAACAATATGCAGGTCGAAGGCGGTCAGCATCTCGGTTTGATACTGCCGGCCAACAATGTCCCAGTAGTACAACTGCTTGCCTAGCGTGCCGGCGGGGTCCAGCCGGGGTGTTGCCTGCTCCACCCGCAACAATTCAATGCCACACTCGCTCAGCGCCCGCAGGATCTTCTGCATCAATTCATGGTCGGGGGAACAGGGACACTCAATTGCATGAACACAAACAAACTCATGCTCCTGCTGCAGGCGGCGGGTATCAACCAGCACCTCCCCCGTGATCGTGCTGGAACAGGCAACCTCCGGCGGCGTGTCGTAGACGACGCGCAGGCCGCGCGCATCCCAGAGATTCTCGGCCTTGACACTCAGGCCGGAGAGCAACCCATCGACGGAGCAGCGGTACGAGCCGCGCAGGATATGCTGCTGCTGCAAGATCCGTTCAAACTCAAGCACCGGCTCGCCGAATGTAACCTTGAGCACCAGCGGAGATGCATCTCGGGGCAGGAACAACCGCCGCCAGACCACACATGCGCGCTGTTCATCGTAGCGCCCCAACCCGACCCGCTCAACGGTCAGCCAATCGGGGATATGCAGGATACATTCGTCCAATGCACACAACCGGTCAGAAGACCCACGCCAGCGGAAGTGTAGTTCAAGGGTGTAACTATCGTCGCTGCTCAAGCGGGGCGTACACTCCAGCGGGAAGCGGCGACTCTCCGGGTAGCGGTCACTGTCAAACTTCTCCGGGAGAAGCTGGTAGGGCAGGTCAAACGTTGCCAGGGGGCCGGCATCCTTGCGATAGGTGTGATCGCGCAACGCGGTCGGGATTGGCCGGCGCAACCAGAGTTGATGCCCATTCCGCAATGCCGTTGCCTCGAACTGCACCGCTCGCATCTGTTCCAGCGCCAGGACGCCGGCATAGAACCGGCCGGTGCCGTTGCTCCCATTACGCTGGTGATACTGCTGGTACAGCGCTACCAGATCGTCGGACGGGGCAACCTCCAGTGTCAGTCGTCCCGCCTGCCGGGTGATGCTGCTCATAGGCAAATGCGCCGGATCATCGGTTGGCGTGATGGTTACTTCTTCATGGACTTTTAGTTTGTATGTGCAGTTGACCAGCGGGAAATCGCGCACGGTCGGCCGCTGCCGCACCGCCGTACCCAGACATACCTGATTCGCCTTCACAACGCCCCACCGGAGCAACCCAACGGTTGCAACGACGACCAGCGCAACGACGGCATAGATAAAGATACGTCCAATCGGGCCTGTCTGCGGTAGGCGGAGCAGCAACAGCCATGTTGCACCTCCCAGAAACAGAACATACAGCAAGACCAGCAGTACTTGTAGAATCGGGTTCCATGTGAAATGCTGCCGGTCCCGGGCATGCGCGGCCGCGAAGAAGAGCCGGTTCAACGCCGGTATCCCCGGAAACTCCTCTTGCGTATACCAGGGTCGCCGCTGCTGCGGGTTCGTTTCAGGGCGCGTCAGGTATTGCCCGGTATGGTGACAAATCGCATAGACATTCGGGTCATCGCTCTGGTCACTTCGCACCGCAGAGCTACACGCCGGGACAATCAGCGGCCGGGTGGGGTTGTTTGGGTTGGTCAGATTGGAGGTAGTCATACGTTTCTCCTCTACTCGGTGCGTAGATACTGGAACCGCCGGCTGATCAGTTCATACAGATCCAGGTGCAATTGAGCCATCTCCAAACTTGCCGCCGGGTCCATTTCACCCCAGCTTTCGAGCAGCACCTGAATCTCTGTCAGCGCAGTTTGCAAATATTTGCTGTCGATCCGATCTTCGTAGTGCAACTCGCGGGCAAGTTCAGTCGGTTTAGAGGCAACTCCGGCGGTAAACTTTATGTCACTGAACGCTTTATTGCGCACCCCCCGGATCACCTGCCAGTCTGCCGGCGACGTGGCGGCATGTGGGGTAGCGGTTGGTTTCACATAGAATTCCAGATCGGTAAAGATCTGCTGAAGATCGGCCAGTCGATCCGCATCAAGCGTTACATCGGGAACGCGGAAGCGCAACAGCGATGTCCGCCGCCGGCGCTTGAAGAGTTCTTGCGCCTGCACCGTAAACTCAAGCCGCAGATGCGTACGCTTCTTAATCGGCAGATCATTAAACCACGTACCGGTATACTCGCCGGCCTGCGGTTTGACCCCCAGATCGGTCGCCGTCACATCATCAAAGCGGACAAACAGCCGTCCCGCAAGCGTCGGGTCGGTAGTCCGGTTCACCTTGCCGTCAGTATCAATGGTCATCAGCGCCTGGTTGATCGGCACAGTCAGCATGCAGCTCTGTCCGGTTTTCTGCGGCTGGGGCGCGAAGGGCTGCTGCTCCCAGATAATGGCATGCCGCTGCGCATCGTACCGCCGCTTCTGCTGTTCGCCATCGATTCGGGACGATTTGGGCGGCTGCATCGGCCAGTACAACTCACCATAGACCAGATTGACCTTGTCCTGCTTCTTGCCGTCGCCCTGATCATTGCGTTTGAGATAGCGGGTAAAGACCTCATCGGTGCTCAGCGTTTTCAGGTTGCGCCCGGTCCAGGCGTACGCTTTTCCGTCATAGAGCATAACCGGCACTTTGATATCCGTAAGACGAATGATCGCAACCCACTCGCCGGCAATAACTACCGGCCTGATCGCCGGTGGCTTCATGCGCGGCAGGCACTGCGCCAGTTCGGCTTGCAGATACGCATGCAGATGTTGCCGGAGCCGCCAGCGCAGTTGTTCCAGCCGTACATGCGCCGTCCAGGAGACGGGCAAGTTTCGCAACACAACCACCCCGTTCTTCTGGCCGGCATTAACCAGACCGGAGATTGCCGGGCCGAGTGTGAGTGTATCAATACCCTCGCCGGCGTTGAGCACAATCACATCAGCGCAGTTGCCCAACTTGAGCACATCCATCAGTTCAAGATAGCGCAACGGCTGCCGTTTCCATTGGCGCGGTGGTCGCGGCGCGCGCTTATGTGTTGTGACATTTCCCTTACGCCGGTAGATAACCCCGGCAAACTCGTAGGGTTTGATAGATTTCTCCTCGGCCTGGTCATTCTGCGGCGAACGGAGCGCCGGAACCGGGAGTCGCTGTCTCCATCCGGCGGAACTGGCGGTGGCCGGGGGTTTCTGCGCGGGTTTTATCTCAACGACGGCGACAAATTTTCCGTCTTTTTCGTGGTATTTTGGCGGCGCGAAGGGCACATGGGGCTTACAGTGCAGCGTGGCCTGGAGCAGCGCCTGCTGGACATGTTCCTGCCGGGCGGCATCGTTATGTCCAGGGAGGCCAATAACCGCGCCATCACGGGCAACCCCCAGGAGAATACGCCCCTCGCTGGTGCTGTTTGCCAGCGCAACCAGGCTTTGCGCCAGTTCGGTAATTGCATCGTCGCCCTCGACCTGAGGCAGAAAGATCTGCCGGTCGTTCTCCCGCTTGTCAAGCATCTCGTTCAACTCCTGGCCGGGCGCTTTGGGCGATCTGGTCAACAGGTCGGGAGCCCAGAGGTTCAGGCGCAGGCGCAGACTGGTGTCGGATGGATCAGTGTGGTTGCCGACCCCATCCGGTGCTGATTGCGCATACCCGTGCAGCAGGCGTTCCAGACGCGCGATCCCGTCGAACATCTCGGCCTGCACATCGATGAGGGTATTCTTCGGCTGGGGTAGTGGAAAATCCATGGGCAGCAGCATCTGCCGGCAACTCTTAATGTAGAGGGGCAGATTGGAGCCCGCCGGCATTGTAACCGGAATTGTCCGGGGGGAGGCCGGATCGTCGGGAAGATTTACCTGCACCTGACCGAGATCAAGCGTGTCCGGGGGGTTGGGCATGGTGCCCAGTTTGTCTTTTCCATAGGTGCGCTGTTTTTCGTAGGGGATTTGTACTTTAACAGTGACTTTGCCTTCCTTCCATGTGACGACCGACTTCTCACCCAGTACAATTTCATAAGTGTGATGCTCATCCACCTGGATGGCCGCCTCTGCTCGCTGTGAGTTGCTCATAGTATTCCTCGAAAATGTATGTATGAACGCATTGAAAGAACAAAGAACCAGAGGACAAAGAACAGAGAACGAGAGAACCGTGAACCGGAGAAGAAAAACTCTGTTTACCCAAGGAAGATGTGCCCGGTACGCTGTTCCGGACTACCCGATTTCGGGTTTTCACAAAGGTCTGTGGTTGATTTCCTCCTATCTAGAGATCTGTGTACCGGTGATCAAAACGCTGCTGAAGGGGAAGTAACACATCAGTATTCAGACACAAAAAGGCGCGGCGTTACCAATTCAGGCAACGAGAACATCAACTGATGGAACTCCTACCGTTGACGATCGCGATAAAACAAATTTTTTCTACTGCTGAGGAGAGCTTCTAACTCCAACCGGAGTTGCAGCCCAGTTGATAGATTTCATGCTATCCTTTTGACTGTGCGGTTCTACTCATAATATACACACTACACAGCAGAATTGCAATAAAAATTTCCTTAAAACAGTTTTTTCATGTTCTGTAAAAAACAAATGTATCAGGGGTTTTACAGATTTTTAACTGTAGAAAAATTTTTCTAATCCGTATAGATTACACGGTCCCTGATTCAGAAGGAAATTTCGCCTCCGGCAGGGCAGAACCGGACATCCTTTTGCAGAAACGTACCATGCTGCCGCAGGCGATGACTACGTTTCACCGGGTTACATGCCCGGTTTGAACACCCACCACGTAAGTTATGTAAATGACACGCGTTACGCGGTGAGGGTTTGGACCACGAAAGCCGCGAAATAAGCGAAAAACGCGAAACGACCAGTGCTGATATGCATTCCGCGATCCGGTGTTTAACAGTGAATATTGCCTCCGATAGGACGGAGGATATCGCCTCCGGCAGGGCGGAACTGGACATCCTTTTGCAGAAAAATTCGACTCTGTGAGTCAAATTTTTCTGCGCTGCCGCAGACGAAACCGGCTTTCATGGAGTGAAACGTCTGGATTGAACGCCTACCGCGTAACGCGTGTAATACCAATTTGTCATCAAACCAGCAATCAACGGGAACGGGCGCAATGGGCGCAACAGCGGCATATTCCCGTGTATCATCTCTGCGTCCTCGGTGTTCTCTGTGGCTATGACAACAAATCGATATAAATTACAGATTAGTCAGAGCACATTCGGGGTGTTGCTGCGAAGCGCTCATCGGAGGAGGTAAGCAACCTCCCGCAGGTTGCCCGGTGATCGGTGCAACTACGGGAGGTTGTTGATAAATGATCGAGGTTACTACGACTGATGCTGCATTACGCCGCAGTGTGCGTCGGCTGCTGATCCGGCTCCATATAGGACTCAAACAGGCCTGCTACGGCATGCACATCATCACGTGTACCGATAAAGGTAATCTGATCTCCCAGCGCCAGCAAAGTGCTCCCGTGCGGGACAAACAGCTTCCCATCGCGCCGAATAGTCGAGATCAGCACATCGCCATCGAGCGATATATCCTTGATCGCTTTGCCGGCCAGATTGTTGTTGTAGAGCACAATCTCGCGCACCTCCTTGCCGGGGTCCAGGTCGGTCAGCAACCGCAGTGTGCTGGGGCGACGCAGCAGGTTATCCAGCACCATAACCGCCACCGTGTTCGGGCTCATCGCGCGGATGCCCAGGTCGGTGAAGGCTTTGATGTTTGCCCCGTCGTTGGCGCGTGACACCAGTTCGATGAGGCCAAAACGGGACTTGGCGATCTGGCAGACCAGCAGATTGGTTTTATCGCTGGCGGTTGTGGCAACCAAAGCGCGGGCACGTTCGATCCCGGCCCGACGCAGCACAGACTCATCAGTAGCATCACCCTGCACAACGGTCAGTCCTTTTTCCCGGGCGCGCGCGGCATGCTCCACATTGCGGTCAACCAGGGTCACTTCTTCGCCCTGCTTCTGCAGATGATAGCCCAGATCACGCCCTAACGGATCGGCACCGATTATGAGTGTCAACATAGGCTGTACTCCTAAAAGTTTAGCAATCCAGGGGGTCGTAAATCCCTGAATGACAACCGTTCCAATAATGACCATAAATACCAACCCGGTAAGCAAATCGCTATTTGCATACCCGGCATCTTCGAGCCGTAAGGCAGCAAAGGTGGCGAATGATGCCGAGACAATCCCGCGCGGCCCTACCGCTGAGATAAAGAGCTTTTCCTGAAGATTGAGCTTTGTATTAAAGGTCGCCAGGAACACACAGGCCGGCCGCACCAGCAGCATCAGGATGACAACGGTTGCCACACCACCCCAGCCGAGCGCAGTCAGATCGGCAAACTGCAACCGGGCGGCGAGAAGCACAAAGATAACCCCCAATCCCAGCGTTGTCAGGTCGCCCTTGAAATGATGCACCGGCTCTTCGTGGGGGAACCGCATATTGCCGACCACAATACCCGCGACCGCAGCCGCGGCGATCCCTGCTTCAGAACTGAAAACTTCGGCCAGCGTGTAGATCGCCAGCGCTCCACCGAGCGCACTCAGGCGGGTAAGTTCAGCCGTCAACTCCCGTCCAACCAGATCCAGACCCTTACCCAGGAGCCATCCGCCGATAACACCAATGCAGGTACCACCACCGACAGTAATCCCCCAACTCCCCACCCCCTCCAGGAATGGCTGACCGGTCAGCAGCGCTTCCAGCACAACCACCGCCAACACCGCCCCGACCGCATCAACCAGGACACCCTCGGCCATCAGGATGGTTTTGAGACGCTGTTTAACTGCGGCCCGGCGCATCAGCGGGTTGATCACGGTTGGTCCGGTAACGCTGACCAGCGCCCCAAACAGCAGGGCCAGCGGCCAGCTAAAGCCGACGAAGACCACGGCACAGGTGGCAGCCAGCGCTGCGGTGATCAGGCTGCCCACCGCCACCAGATTCTGCACAGCGCGCGATACCTGGCGCAGATAGGTCAGGTCGAGGGCCATTCCACCCTCAAAAACAATAATGGCTACCATAAGTGGGATGATGACGCGCAGCCCGTCGCCCAGGGCATCCGGATTGACCAGATTCAGGACTTCCGGCCCCATCAACACGCCTACAGCCAGCAGCGGCACAATTGAAGGCATCCTGAGGCGCGCGGCGATCAGTTGCGTGGCAATGCTGACAGCAATGACCAACCCCATCATGATTAGCAAATTATGTGCGCTTGCGGCAGTTGTATTCTCGCCAACACCGGCAACAAATGCTTGCATGCTTACGTTTTCCCTCCCAGGCGTGAAGTCTCAATGAGTGGTAGCCAGTAGTGGTAATTGGTCTGCAACCAGGCCGCACTGAGCGGTCCCCAGATCCCGGCCGCGTTGCGACCCTGTACCAAAAGCAACTGATCCCTCCGGGGAGCAGTAGCAATATCTCTGCCAATCCCTTGATCCAGCGGCAGGCGTATCTGGCCCCGCTCACGGACGGTATCGAATGCGCCATCGACGGGCAGGAGGTTCAGCGACGTGTCATTTTGTGCCGGGCCGCTCCCCAGGTAGAGCGCGCCCCCGGCCACGGGCTGATCCCGGCCATCCAGCGTGGCCGTGAGTGTTAGCGTTTGCGTATCCGTTATCACCTCAATATTGTACACATCAGGTCCGGCCGGCCGGCTGTACGGTGCGCGGGTCACGCGGGTCGCATAGAGCAGCGCCGGCAGATTCTCCTCCCAAAAGTTTCGCCCACCCAGACCATCCAGGCAGCCGTAGGGCGGCATAAACCCACCACAGGTGCCGCCGTACGAACCAATCTCAAAGGTGTAGGAGGCGATCCCCAGTTCCGCATAGGACCAATCGTCGGTCGTCCCGGAGGTAGGATAGAGCGACACGCTCTGACCAGGTATGTAGCCATTGAACGCAGCCATCCGCCGGCCCAGACGCTCCAATCCGGCCGCGTTGGGGGCCGGTGTGGTCGTATGTCCCCAGGGCCACAACACCAGATCTGAATAGGAATGCAGGCTAATCAACACACCGCTGGTGGTATCCGGGGCGGGTGTGCCATCCGCCGGGCGCGGGTGATCCGGGTAGAAGCTTTGAATAAAGGTTTGCAGCGCCTGCGTTTCCGGCTCAGAGGCAACCGTCGGGCCCGGATAGACCAGGCTACAGGGGAAGATGTCCGGACCATGCACCGTTCCCCAGGCAAAGGCGAAGTTGCGATTAAGATCGACGCCATACTGATTACCGGAGTCCGGAGGTTCGATGCAGTCACCAGAACTGCTGTTGATATTCTTGCGTTGCGAGTAGCCCTGTTCAGCCAGTTTGCGCCCATCGGGGTTAGCAATTGGCACGACGACGATTTCATGCTCATTCAGGAGCCAGGTGATGTCAGGATCGACCTGATATCCCGTCAGCAGATGGCTGATGAAACGGGTGGCGATCTCGGCGGTGGTCAACTCGCGCGCATGGATGGCGGCCATCAGAAAAAAGACCGGCCTGGGGCCGGCGGCTGCCGGGTTGGTCAGGCGCAGGGCCAACAGATCATAGCCATGCGGAGCCCCCAGTTGCTGCCGCTCCCACGAGTCTCCAAAATCAACCAGGGTTGCCAGGTGGGGATAGGTTTCGGCCATACTCCGCAGAAACTGCTCAGTCTCCTCCACTGTGCGGTAGTCCGTCTGCGCCGTTTGGGGGCCCACGCTACGCAACCGGGCCGTCTGCGTGCGGTCCAGGCGCACATCCCAGCCGGCGGCAAGCAGTGCGGACTGTTGCTCGGCAGTCACCAGCACCAACAGATCATCGCCGTCGCGCACTTCAAACTGGTTAATGCCAAGTTCGATCAAACGGAAGGCTTCCTCTGGCGTGGCGGCGCGGATACGCACCACGCGCAGTTGCCCGGCCGCCTGACTGCTTGCAGGGGAGCGCGGACTGCGTGCGGTCTGCCCCGGCGTTGCACCGGTTAGCAGCGCGACAGTGAGAAGTAGCCCGATCAGACCAATGGACCAGAGGCCACGGACAATTGTCCGTGGCCTACCGGGTGTGGTTCGCTGTCTGTGGTTTGTCATAGATTTTGTGTTGCTCACCAGGTATCAATAATATCAATCTCGGCGGCGATATGGGTTAACAGTGGTGTCCCTTCCAGTAAGGCCAGGACCGGAGCAGCTTGCTCCAGCAGGCGAAAGGCCTCGGCGCGGCCCAGCGTGGCAGTGCGCAGCGCCATCCCCAATACAGTCCGCGCAAGTTCCGGTGCAGTCGTCGCCGCAGCCTGTGCAATCGTGAGATAGGCCCGCGCGCGGTCCATGGGACGACCAATCCACTGCGTTACCTCGTGCGCCTGGGTTAATGCGCCATGTTCAGCCAGTGCCATCGCTACAACCGCAAGGTAGCGACTGCTGTTCGCCGGTGGCAGGAGTGGTTCTGCCGCTGATTCCTCATCACCGGACCCACTGGCCTTCTGCCCGTTACGCAGTGCTATGTCCAGGGCCGCAGCGGTGTGTCCCTGGGCAATCAGGCTGGGCACCATCATCATAAGGGCACGGGTACGTTCACCCGACATTGAGATGTCCCGGACTATCGCCAGAGCGGCCAGCGGATCATCTGTGCGTGCGCGGGCAATGGCGAGTTCAACCAGAGTGCGTGCGCGTAGTTCTTCTGCCCGGATGTCCTGGCAGAGATCATGCGCCTCCTGCCAGCGCCCGGCCTGCGTCAGCATCCGCGTCAACTCCTCAATAGTCCAGTCGCGTTCATCATCATCGGTCAGTTCGTAGGCCAGTTTCCGGCCCTCAGCATGCCGGCCCCGTCCCGCCAGCGCAACAGCAACGCGTGACAGCGCACGATCTTGCTCCTCCCCCTCGGCCAGTTGGTGCGCAATGGTGATCGCCAGATCGCGCCGACCAATGGCTGCATGGGCCGCCGCCAGGGTTGCCAGCAATGGAACACGGGCATCGCCGGTTAGTTTATCAATTTCAGTGGTTGCCTGCTCCAGCGCCAGCATCGCAACCAACCCCTCCAGTGTGAGCCGCAGGTCGAGTAAGGCCGCCACGCGTACCGCAACATCACTAATCTGGCCGGCAACCTCAAGCGCATCGCCATCTTTGTCGACGACGGCGAGAGCATGCGCCAGCCGCGTCCAGCCACGATCACGCTGGGTCTGGCTATTAAGCCGCATAATGCGGTCCCGGGCACTATTTTCGTCACTCAGCGCATCGTCACATGCGAGTTCAATTTCGGCCCAGGCCGTCGCCGTCTCGACCATGACATTTTCCAGCAACGCCTCACCCGCAGCCCGATCACCCGCGCGCGACAGAGCCACAGCAACCTCGGCCTGTGCCCAGGCTGCCAGGCTCTCGTGGGTGATACTGCCGGCCAGTTCGCGGGCATGATCAAGTTCGCCATGATCCACGAGCCGGCGCACAACCTCGGTATCGGTCATACCGCGCCGTTCAATATGCTCAATCCGCCCGCTAATTTTTAGTGCGGCGATCACATCTCCCTGCTTGAGCGCCGCACTCGCCAGCGTTGCCAACAGTTGCCCACGCTGTTCCCGCCAGGCACGCGGCATCTTCTGCTCCTCCAGATCGAGTGCCTGCGAGAGTAGCCGCATGGCCGAGGTCCGCATACGAACGCCATAGCATGCCTCGCCCAGTTGCCGCAGCACCAGGGCTTTATCGTGACCATCGGGCAGTTGATCAACCAGCGCCAGGATGCGTTTCAGGCCATTCTCCCGGCCGGTTGCTTCGAGGGCGGCTGTAAACGCAGCCAGCACGTCGTCCGGCGACATGGTGCGACCGCGTGACTCCAATGTTCCCGCCAGCGCCGCAGCCCGAGCCAGACGCAGCAGCGGCCCGGTTTCGGCGGCGGTAGCGAGTTCCCAGGCGGCATCCCGGGCGGCATCAGTCAGCACTCCGCTGCGGCGCTCGTGTGTCCTGATCCACTCCCGTTGCGCAACGCGGGGCAAGATAGTGGTTCGAGTGTCCGACGTTCCCAGAGCCGCGTGCCGCGCCGCCTGACATACCAGGTAGTCCGTTGAGGACTCACTCAATGCGGCAGCATGCCGGAATTCTGTATCAGACAGGGGTGACAGGCTTACCATTTCGGCGTGGATCCGGCGCAGGGCTGCATCCTGTTGTCGCGCCAGATAATCGCGGGTCACCCAGTGGTAAAGATCGTAGTGTGGTTCAACTGCCTGGTGATGTTCCTCAACGAGCCAGCCAGTACTGTTGCGCAATCGTGGGAGCGGATCAACGCCCAGCAACGCAGCACACACGGTTGCGGGAATCGGCGCACCAACTGCGGCCAGAATCAATACCAATCGCCGATCATGCTCGTCCAGTGCCGCCCACCAGGCATCGTGCAGCGCGTCCAACCCCGGCTTGAGCATCTCAACTGCGAGTCGATCCCGCCGCAGCAGCGCATATGCCAGCCGGAGATAGAGAAAATTCCCCCGCGCCGCACTGATCAGTGGTGTAACCCACTCGGCGGGGCAGTCCAGCGCTTGCAGCATACGCATCTGCGCACTGAGCAGTTCATCATCCAGGTTAGCCAGACTGATGCGCGCATCCGGTGTAAATGGCAATGGCGCGTCCGGCGTGCAACCATACACCAGCAGAACATTCGGTGGCAGACGGGTCGGCAAGGGAATGGGACGGAGATCACGCGGTTGCGCTGCACCGGTTGGCGGGTCGATCAGCAGTACCAGCGGCATATCGGCATCGCACTGTGCAGCAACTTCATCCAGCAGACGTTCCAGCGCCGGCGGATCGGTTGCTGCTGCCGGGGACACCAGCGGAACACTCAGGCGATGGAGGGCAATGAGTTGCGCGTGTAGTGCCGCCGCTCCCTGCCCAACATCATCGTCCGCCAACCAGAAGCCGTAAGGGTAATTGGTCGCCAGATGTGCCAGGATGGTTGTAACACCGCTGCCAGATGGGCCTTCCAGCGCAACCAGACCACCGGGCAACGTTTGCATAACTTCGGTCAGGTGTTGCAGTAACACCGGGCGCTGCAAAAATGTTGCTGTGCGCTCCTGGATGCGTGCCACCTGACGCGTCAGGCCCGGTTCGATGCCGTTACGCAGCCAGGGATACGCCGCCAGTGCCGCTACGGCCGGCGGTGGATTAAACAATGGTGGCGTATGAGCCATACACGTCCCCCCAGGATAAAACCAAACATGTTTATCATACCATGTCATGGCACAAAAAGACGGTGGACATACATGCCCACCGTCTTACAGTTTCAGCGCGCAGATGCGCTAACCTGCTACGACACGCTTACTGCACATCGGCCGTTGCACCGGCCTCGGTCAGCTTCGTCTGGGCTGCCTCGGCCTCTTCCTTGCTGATACCTTCCTTGATCGGCTTGGGCGCCCCCTCAACCAGATCCTTGGCTTCCTTCAGGCCCAGGCTGGTCAACTCACGCACCGCCTTAATCACCTGAATCTTATTCGCGCCGACATCCTTGAGGATTACGTCAAACTCGCTCTTCTCCTCTACCGGGGCCGCGGCCGCTTCCGCACCCGGGGCCGCTCCAGCGGGAGCACCCATCATTGGCCCCATTGCCATCGGTGCCGCGGCCGTAACCCCCCACTTCTCTTCCATCTCTTTCTTGAGTTCGACCAACTCCAGAACGTTCAGTTCCTCAATCGAGGAAATGATGCTATCAACTTTCGCGCTCGCCATAGGATTTTTCTCCTTCTAAGATAAAACAAACTAACTACCGGACTGCATCTGATTAATGCGTGCCTGCAATACATTCATTACGTCCGATACCACCGCATCAACAACGCCAACCACTCCCGTCAGCGGGGCATTGATGACATTGACCACGCCGCTGATTGGCGACTGGATACCGCCAACGATTTCTGCCAGAATCTGCTCACGCGACGGCAGTTTTGTCACTTGCTCCAGGCCATCTGCCGGCAGGAAACTCTGGCCGAGCACGCCGCCACGTATCGAGACCTTCGGCATATCCTTGAGATAATCATTCAACGTCTTGGCGACTCTGGCTACATCATCATACGCCAGCGTAAGCGCCGTTGGCCCCTCAAGCAGCGACTCCATCTGTTCATGACCTGTCTGACGGGCAGCCAGGCGGATAAGCGTATTCTTGGCAACGATCAGTTCTGCGCCGTTCTCACGGAGTTTCCCGCGCAGTTCAGCCATCTCCGCAACCGTCAAACCCCGGTAATCGGTGACAACGGCAAGCTGCATGCGCGACAATTTTTCCGTCAGATGCTCTACTGTCGCAATTTTCCGTTCTGTTGGCACTCAGATTCACCCCCTTTCGCAAGTAATAACGCAATATAACCACAGAAAAGCCGCCATGTCCCAGACATGGCGGCCAGACAATAACAGGCATCACTGGTTGTGCTCACTGGTTATCGGCTGCCGGCCGCTCATCTCAGAGCAGCAACCGGGACAACCCGACCCACACAACACTGCTGGCACCACCTCGGCAGGCAAACCTGGGTTCAGGCCATTAAGGAGCGGTACGCATAAAAGCGGCCCACGCCGGAAACACTTCCGACACTCCACCTGCTGTCTAGGGTAGTTCGTATGTGCTCCAGATCTGCTTTCAGCGTTAGTGAAAAGAACTAGTCTTTACTGAAAGCCGATGTTTCACAATTTGTATCAGCAATTTATAGAGCGATAACCCTCTCTCAAACTTGAGCAGTCATTGCCTGTGCTTCTTGAATATTCACCGGGATGCCCGGCCCCATCGTGCTGGTCACGGTGACGCTTCTGACGTAGGTGCCCTTTGCTCCACTCGGCTTGACCGCATGAACCACATCCATTAGCGCGATCATATTCCCAAGGAGTTGCTGCGGCGTAAAATTGGTTTTCCCAATAGCCATATGCAGCAGGCCCGTTCTGTCGTTACGAAACTCCACCCGACCACCCCGAACTTCGCCAATGGTTCGTGGTAGATCTTCGGGCGGGACAATCGTGCCGCTCTTGGGGTTCGGCATCAGGCCACGCGGACCCAGTTTGCGCCCCAAACGCCCGACCTTCCCCATCATATCGGGGGT
Organism: Chloroflexaceae bacterium; assembly: GCA_034437035.1. GTDB lineage: Bacteria > Chloroflexota > Chloroflexia > Chloroflexales > Chloroflexaceae > CAKZQX01. The sequence goes on along the minus strand of DAOTUI010000285.1, from coordinate 1,986 downwards.
GGCGATGGCAATATCGAAGTCGAAGAAATCTTCCTTGTCGATACGGGCAATCAGTTCATCGCTACCGACAAAATCTGCACCGGCAGCCTCGGCTGCACGCGCCGTTTCACCCTGGGCAAAGACCAGCACCCGCATCGTTTTCCCGGTGCCGTGCGGAAGCGTCACCGTGGTACGAATATTCTGGTCAGCATGGCGCGGGTCAATCCCCAGCCGCAGATGGACTTCTACCGTCGCATCGAAATTCACAAAGGAGGTATCCTTCGCCAGTTGCAGCGCCTCTTCAGGCGAATAGAAGCGTCCCGGCTCAATTTTTTTGAGCGCTTCCAGATACTTCTTACCACGTCTCTTCCTCATAACATTTACCCCCTGTGGTACAAACGGGTATCACCCTCCCACAACTCTATTTACCATAATTACGCTTCGGCGACCTTAATGCCCATGCTGCGGGCTGTCCCGGCGATAATTTTCTCGGCCGCTTCGATTGAGGTTGCATTTAGATCCGGCATCTTGGCCTGCGCAATCTCCCGCAACTGCTCCCGCGTCACAGTTTTACCAACGGAAGCGCGGGCAGGGGTTCCCGAACCTTTGTCAACACCGGCCGCCTTCCGCAGCAAGTCCGAGGCGGGCGGCGTCAGAATCCGCACGGTAAAGGAGCGATCACTGAAGATCGAGACCTCAGCGGGGACAACACTACCGGCCTGACCGGAAGTTTTCTCGTTATACTCCTTGACAAACCCCATAATATTAATACCGTGCTGTCCAAGTGCTGGACCAACCGGCGGTGCCGGGGTTGCCTTCCCCCCCGGAAGCTGCAATTTTACAACTGCAACAAGTTTCTTTGCCACAATAACTCTCCTGAACTGTTTCTATCTGCCGGCATCCAGTTATAAGCCGCCGGCTTCACTGCCGAAGCCGGCGGCCACAGGCTGACAACTGATGACAAGTAGCGCCTAGTCTACCAACCGGGTCACCTGGAGAAAGTCCAATTCAACGGGGGCTTCACGCCCAAAGAATGACACCAGTACTCGCACGCGTCCCCGTTCGTGGTCAATAGCATCAACAATACCCTCAAAATCGGTGAACGGACCATCGGTAATCTTAACGGCCTGGCCCACCTGATAACTGACACGAACCTTGGGCGCCTCCTCTTCCATCTGCTTGAGGATCGCCTTCACCTCGTGATCATCCAGCGGTGTTGGACGATTACCATGTCCAACAAAACTGGTAACACCAGGGGTATTCCGCACCACGTACCAGGAGTCATCCGTCATGCGCATCTGCACAAGGACATAGCCCGGATAAATCTTCTTGTTCACCGTGCGCCGCTGACCGTTTTTTATCTCGATCTCTTCCTCAGTCGGCACGATAACCCGGAAGATCTGGTCACGCATCTCCATTGAGTCAATACGATGTTCCAGATTCTGCCTGACCTTATTTTCATAACCTGAATAGGTATGAATTACATACCAATGGCGGTTATCTTCCTGCGATGATGATTCAAACTCTGTTTTCTGCTCTTCTTCTGTCACGAACATCCCCATCCATGCGTTGTTACACTATGCCATTATCGCACCAGTTCCACAAGCATTGTGTAGAGCCAGAGAAAGATCGAATCTCCCATAAACAGAAAGAGACCAATAACAAAGGAGACAATAATCACCACAATAGTAAGGCGTACAGTCTCCTCACGGGATGGCCAGACGACCTTGCGCAACTCAGCCCGTGTCTCACGGAACGTGCGAACAATACTGTTTTCACGACGTTCTTTCTCTTTTTCCTTCGCAACGGCCATCGACTTTCCTTACTGCGGGGGCCGGTCTATTAACAAGACGAACCCCACGCGGTGTTCTCCACTAAGCTACAATCTTGGTGACGACACCGGCACCCACGGTGCGACCACCCTCGCGAATAGCGAACCGCAGGCCTTCCTCGATCGCCACCGGCACAATCAACTCCACATCCATCACGATGTTGTCCCCCGGCATC
>DAOTUI010000284.1:0-10840 GCA_034437035.1 Chloroflexaceae bacterium | reverse complement strand
TCCTTTCTAATAGACGCCGAATCTGGCTGGCATGGTACCGCATGAAACGGTTTGGGGCATGCGGCAGGCACGTTCACCTGCGTTTTGGGATGTTCTCATTGGGGGGTATCGGATGACAGGGGATGAAGTTAGCACCAGGATATTCACGATCGTACTCTATCGGATAGACTGATACCATGCCAGGAATATTACGTACCAGGTTGCCGTCCTTGTCGTTCATCTCGTCCCCAGTCATCAGTAATCAGCAACATACTTGCTGCATCAATCCCTAACACTATCACCTGGTTCGTTACAGCAGTCAGCATTGGTCCTTGAAGATTAACCTGTTCCAGAGTCAACGGTATAGACAACTCTTGTAAAAGGGCAAAGCCGCAAAACAGACGTTTTCTAGCGACTGAGACCCTGAAATTCACCCGATGTTCCGCTCCGTCAGGCTTCTGACCGCCTGTGTCAGCCACTGTTGATCAGGAGGTGCATACGGACGAAACTTCTCCAGCGAACCCGCTTCATCGTTATACAGCAGCGCGCGATGTTCACCCAGTTTATTAGCGGCTGATGATTCAACCAGATGATGTGAGTCGCTGTCGCTCATCTGGAATGCCACGCGCAGTACGAATTCGCGCAGCGCATACCGATCAAAGGTCCGGTTCAGGTTTTTCATCGTGTCACACCAGATAATGGTATACACACCGACTTCTGGCCCGTCCCGAAGAATCAGCGGTAATTGTTGGGTCGGGTTTGCCGGTGCTGATGTGGTGGTGGTGGTACCACCGAACATTGAGCCGAATGAGTTTGAAAGGCCCAGGTTTTCCGTTTCCGCTGCAACCTCGTTGTCAAGCGCTTTCAGGTCAGTTCCGATGCTGCCTGGTGTGCCGGGCAGACTGCTCATTCCCGCCATATCCTGCCGCAGATCGCGGGCGCGGTGCAGGCCATGAATAATGAAAAAGATTGGTGGCGCTCCGGTCTCATTAGCATCAAGCCGTCGCTGTACTTCCTTCGCAAGGACATTCATCATCCCTGGCATCTGGCGGCGACGTCCTACTGCAAAGGTGTAGGGGACAGCATCCGCCAGATCGCGAAAGTAGTTCTCATGCTCATCGGTGGTGAAGTCCAGAATGGAGAACATCTGCGCGCCACTGACGGGTTTCCTCGGAAGTTGTGCGGCCAGACTGATGATTGCGGTTGTAATCATTCCCAGGGCAGACTGCTCATCACTACCAACGATGAGCATGTTGGTACCGCTCTGTCGTTTGAAGGTCGCGGCAACCGAATCTTTGATGGCAACCGGCTCACCCAGCCATGCCAGCAGGCTGCGCGGAGCACTGGCAGGCGCTGGTGCTTCCAGGGCGGTTTTCAGAGCTATGTTTTTGCGAATGTCGGCGGGTTGGTTGCCTTCGAATACGATTTGTGGCTTGCTATAGCTTTTGTCTTGTGCGAGGCGCTGGATCTTCTGAAGATACTGGTCCCGTTGTTCATCTGATAGCCAGGCGACCTGAAATCGTGAATTCCCTTCTTCCAGCCCATTCTTCGCATTGTAGATCGCTTCCCCTGGTCGTGACAACAGGCGTGCCGCCGGGTTATCATCAGATAGAATTAACCGTGAGTCTGCTTCGCTGCACTGTAACGCAATCCGCACCCCGATGGACCCCTTGATACTGTCGGGTAAACTGGCTGCGCCGGTCAGGGTTTGTGATGCCAGCAAGACATGAATGCCGGCACTGCGCCCTTCACGTACCAGTAATTCAAGCAACTGATAGGCCCGATTGGCCAGCATATCCTGCTCAATAAAGAACTTGTGGAATTCATCGACCAGGAGTACGATCCGGGGTAGCGCCTGACCAGTCTGCTTGCGATAGGCAGTGAGACTATTGACGGCAATCTCACGAAAGAGGTCTCCCCGCCGCTCGTATTCCCGGTACAGCCCTTCCAGCACGCTTAAACCAAACTCACGCTCACTCTCAATGGCAATCACCCGCGCATGCGGTAATTGGTAGTTGGCATAAGTTTTGAACTCAACCCCCTTCTTGAAATCGAGCAAATACAGTTCTACCTCTTCGGGGCTGTACTTGAGCGCGATACCGGTGATCAGGATATGGAGCAAGGTAGATTTGCCTGAACCAGGTTGACCGACAACCAGCGCATGATGGGCTGTACCACTCCCCAACGTGAAGTCTTGCACAGTGCGTGCGCCTGACGGTCCTATCGGAACAACCAGACTATCAAGCACATGCGCCTCTGGATGCCACCAGGTATCGGATGGCGGGGCAATGCGCTCAAATGGCACCTCCACTTTGCTGGCTGCAATCGAGGCTGCGCCAACCTGTTTCAAAATACGATTAACCAGGGCTGTGTCCGGCAGTGCTTCGAGTTTAAGGTTAATATACTCGTATTCATCATCGGGGATGACAAAGCTCTCCTGTTTTGTATGCCAGGAGACAACGGTTGATACCCGTTCAAGCTCAGCAAGATTAAATCCATGACGTGGCTTGTCCAGATCGGCCAGCACAATCGTAAACACCCCACAACGTAATCCATTCTGGGCAATACTCACAAGCCGGCGCATGGCTTCCTCCTGGAAGTTAACCGGGAAATCGAGAATCACCAGCACCTCATAAGGCTCAGCTATTTCTCCAGCCTGCGCATTGTATTCTTGAATAGTAGGAAACTGGTTACGCAGATATTTCTGAATAACATTCTCCATATGCTCGGTCAGGTTCGCCAGTTGCTGCTCAATATGCCGCGGCTCCGACCAGGCCTTGCCCGATACCAGTGCTGCGTTCTGATCTGCCAGCGACATAAATGCAGCCACGTTTTGCCCCAGTCCCACCGGGTCGATAAACGTGAAGCGCACCTGTCCAGGTGGGATCGTTGCCAGCAGGCGGAGAATGATGGACTGGATTGATGCAATAGCGGTGGCTTTGATCGCGCCAGTTGCCTTAAAGAGGAGTGAGCGATCACCAGGGAAATCAATATAGATAGGCACCGGAAAGTTTTCGAAGAGTGATGGATGAAAACTACCGAGGCGCAGAATTGGCGCGGGAGTAACCGCCGGAGACCAATCCTGCCATAGGGGATCGCTCCATGCAGGCGAGAGATAGTTGGACTGTTGAATAAATGTATCAGTCTTTGCATACCACTCTCCCACCTGTCTGCCTAACGCTGTTTTTCGTTCGGACTGTTGCTGCTGATGATAGCGCTCGATCTCATTCAGGCGGTTCTGGTATGTTGTTGCAGCAGTATCTACGTGCTGTTTCGCCCAGTACTCTGCGTTCGCCAAATCTTTTAAAATAGTGTGGGCTTGTGAGCGTACATCTTCTTTTTTACGGCCTTCTATTGCGAAGGACATTGCAAATCCAGGAACAGCAAAAGCAACGAGAGTAACAAGTATGTTACCTGTAACTCTGTATGCCATGAAGGCTATTATCGCAGCCACAACCAAAATGACTATGCCAGTCATACCTTCCAGAGAAGTGTTCATTTTCTCCAGTATCTCCAGATTCTTTCTGGCATTTTGCATGACGCGATCTACATCTTCCTGGGAGACAGTATGTTCGCTTCCAATATCGGGTTGTGCTACAATCTGGTTGCCTGGCGCGATTTCTTTTGCTCTTTCCTGTATTTTGTTTTGTATGTCTTGAACCTGTCCCAAAATCTTATTGGTGCGTTGTTGTGCTGCATTCCGTTCGCTCTGAGCAACTTGTTTTTGTGTAGCGAGATTTTGTTCAAGGTGATGCATGCTCTGATTGTACTGGATGGACATCCCTATAAAAGCTGTAACAAATGCACGCTGCTGCTCTACTATGTGCGCTGGCACAATGTCACTCTCACCGGATGGGAGGAGCAACTCGGTGTGAGTGATTGAATCGGCCGTGTCGTCATTGATCATGTTCAACATAGTTTCGCGCAGATGGGCCGCATGTTCGGCTGCCAGATCGTCACCTAACTCCGCTGCCTGATCATAACAGGTCAGTGCCTGCGGCGCGTCGCCGTTGCGATGAAATAATAATCCAAGTATGTGGTGCGGTTCGGGATTGTGGGGATTGAGTTGTATTGCACGCTGAAGATCGTGCAGACATGGTTGATCGCGTCGCATACTGAAGTAGACCTTTGCACGCTCAACATAGGCTGTGTCTTGATCAGGAGCGCGATGGATCACAACCTTAAAGTCCTCCAATGCCTCGTCGAGATGCTCTATTGCCTGGTACACTTTTCCGCGAAAAAAATAGGGCATCACGGCATCAGGAGCAAGCTTGATGGTTTGATCGAAATCATCAAGTGCCTCGTTATACTGGTTCATGACATAGTAGATCGTGCCACGCAAAAAGTAGACTTCTGCAGCAGATGCATCAAGCTTCAGAGCGCGCATACAATCTGCTAATGCTTCCTCATATTGGCCCAGCGCATCATAGCAACGCGCACGGTTAAAGTAGACGTGCGCAACATCCCGTTCCTGTTGTATGACACGGGTAAAGTCGTCAATCGCTTTCTGATGCTGATGTGTTTCCTGATACACACAGCCGCGGATATAGTAGGCTTCAGCATAGATTGGATCACGGTCAATAGCTCGTGTAAGCTCCTTCAGCGCTGTGTCCCAGTCATCGTGCTGGTATGCTGCATATCCACGTTCGAAGGATTTTGCTGCGTAGTGGTTATTACTCATGATCCTGAATCTCCTTCTTCATAGACGGTATTGATGCCAGAAGTGCTGTGTTTATCGGAGTTGGTGCTTCGCCCGCTCAAGAACAGATATCAGATTATCGAGTTCTCGCCGGGTCAGGCGTACCTGTTGTTCCAGTGGTTGCCAGACATGCTGGTCGAACTCTTGCTGTGATGCGTCACGCCACTGGTCGCTGGTGGCCTGCCACTGGTGAGAGAGGCGTTGCCATGCGGCGTCGAGTGCCGCAGTGTGTTGGGTGAGTGATGCCATTGCATAATCTCCAAATATGTCAATCCATCCAAAGAGGCAATGCCGATTGCGTATGTGCCGTCCCAGCTTGAGGCTGCATGCGCTACCCGGCTTGCCTTTCCGTCACTCTCGCAGGGAGCGTCTCAATACCTATCTGTTTTGCCAGCCATACCCGATGGCGTCCATTGATAATGGTGTACTGGTTGCCTATGCGCTCCAGTTTGATTGCAGTGTCACCATAAAATGCCTCATAGATGCGCTGATATCCCTGGTCATAGGACAGCCCATGCTGTTGATCAACTTGCGCCCAATAATCGCTCCGCTGACCGTCATCGCTTTCAATGATGGGCTGCATCTCCTGAAGCCGGCGTATTCCGGCTTGCATCGTCTCTAAATTGACCTTCCTAAAGTCATCCGGGCCATTGATGCCATCTGGATGGGGCAGATCAGCCAGACGAACATGCTGAATACCACGGTCGATCCAACCCTCAGGCGGTCTGTCACCAGCAGACGACGTCGGCTGCTCTGTGCGCCCCGCTTTATTTTCATTCTTGCGTTGCTCCTTGGCTAGATCCTGTGCATCATTCAGGTTCTTAAAGTCTGGTGAAATCGGCGAGTTACTTTGTTCGTGAACAATGGGTACGCATGCCGTGTGAGCATGCGGTTCCATGTCGTATGGGTCAGGGACGGGCGCTTGTTGAGCCAGACCTGCCAGAGCATCCATTCCGAACGCCACGGCTGTCAGCGCCACCTCCCAATTTATGCGCCGTACCCAGATCATCTTTGCCAGAAAAAGAGTGGCTGTTTGCGTGAATGTCTTGCTCTGCGCATCAGCTTCGGGCGATCGGGGTTGTGCCGCAGCAGCAGGAGCAGTGGACGTAGCAGCATACAGATACTGATTGAGCGTATCAAGCTTTTTGTCTAACAATGCCGCAGCCCGGGGTACTTCATTGGACAGGTAATGATCAAGCTGTTGAGCCTGGCGCATATATGACTGAATAGCTTGCTCGATTTCACGCTTGTGGTGACGGACTGTGCCAAGGTGCTTCCTGGCCTGGTGCAGGCGCTGCGCAGCATGCTGGAGTGACACTTCATCGCCACCACGGCCGGCAGCGCGATTGTGGTGCTGAAGTTGTTGCAGCAGCGCCTGGCATTGCCGCACGTCATCCTGCGCACCCTGTTCGGCTCGCTCAAAAACCTCCCATGCTCGCTGCAGATACTGCTGGATGCCACGGAGTTGCTCGCCGGCACTGCCGCGAAATGCAAGCAATGCCGTTTTTAGATCGGCAAGTGATTGAGTTTGTACATCTACGTGAGACGATGTCATTGAAAACCTGCCTCTAAATTAGTGTCAACGCGCTTTGAGATAGTCTTCCAGCAGTTGCGCTTTCTTTTGCAGCAGCGGAATTTGCTCCTCTGACGACTGGGTAAACTTCTGGAGCATAGCTATCAGTTGCTCAAACTCCTGGGCGAATTTGGCATGCTGTTGATCTTTCCAGGTCTCACCCAGGTTTCTGAACTGTCCCTGTAATACACGCGTATTGGTGAGTAAATCCTGGTTGAATTGCTTCAGCATCTGGGCGAACTTTCTGATTTCGGTGGGATCACCAATCGTTTGCGCCATTATCAAACCTCCTTGCTGTAGGACTGTCTGTTCAGAATTAGATGTGTATGAAGTGGTGCGTGCTATACACCCGCTACTTTTCTGATGAACCATAGCACAAATCCATATATCGGAAGCGATAAGATGAAACCTGTTGAAGTAACAACAGTGGTAATAATTATACTGCCGATGAAACCAGGGATAATAAAGATAATGCTTTCATTTTCACTAGTAAAAGTGTAAATAACGCTACCAAAAGAGACTAAAAAAACGATAAAACCCGAAAAGGATGATAGATTATATAAAAAACTCCCTTTTTTAGGGGTGTCTTCTGTATGTAATAAAGTCGCTGAAAGAAGAACTGCTATTATAATCAATAGAAATAATCCGTAGTTTTCTGATGAAAGTATGTATTTCACAGAATGAAACAGTAGTAATATCGTGGCACAAAATGCAACACATGATGCTATTCCTTTATTATTATTTGTCAGAACAGTACGCCAGCGGGAGACCGTCGCATGCACTGGGATGGAGCGAGTCATACTGCCGTTGGTGAATGCTGAAGTTGCCTGCATCGCCCCACCGACGGAAGATTGGGCCATGTCGGCGGTGAAAGTTATGGTATGGCTCTGACCGGGACGGAGTGATAGCAGCGCGTGATCAACCGACAACCAGCCGGGAAGCTGTTGCACATTCACGTGCGTATATCGCCTGCCGGTATTAACCAGCTTGACTCTTGTGTTACCCGTTGCGCCTACAGGCAGATGGCCAAAATCAATTGCCTGCTTGTCCACCTGAAATGTGGGGCGTTCAGCACCAAACCCGGACGGGTCAAGTAGAGCAATGGCTGCATCTACCCCGGCATCCTGGTTATCACGGTGCTGCTGCTTAATTGCACGCAGATCCTGGGCCAGTTTGTTTTTACCCCACTGCTGCTCGACCTGGACAGGCAGGGTATCGCGGTCGTACAACCACGGTGCTGCCTGCTGCCAGTGCTGTTCGCACCAGCGTGCCAGCTCCTGTTCGTCCTTGAGTATTGTGCCATCAGGTGCCTGGATGTTGCGTTGGGGGTGCAACAACGCCTCGATTTCGCACAGAAACGCACGTGCTGTCGGACGAGCCTGCACTGAAGCTGACATACCACATTGAATGAGAGATTCGATTTCTGGACTGATGGCCGCATTGATGCTCCTGGCTGGCGGGAACGCACCCTTGTGTCCCCGCATAATGTCGGGGATATCCGTTTCTGTCCAGGATGGTTGATAGCCGGTGAGCAGGGTATGCAGCGTTGCGGCCAGCGCATAAACATCTGAACGCGGTTCGGCTTGTTGCTGCCATTGTTCGGCAGGAGTATACCCAATAGTGCCAAACGCTCTAGTTACTGAAGGATGAACTCGTCCGGGGTGGACTACCGTTGATTTCGAGAGACCGAAGTCAATCAGCCAGACACGCCCGTCTGTACCCAGCATGATATTGTCCGGCTTGATATCCCGATGCAGCACCGGGACAGAAGCATGACCTTGCATGTAGGTCAATGCATCACAGACATCCCGGATGTATTTCAAGGCTTCTGGCACGGGCAGGCGGCCACCGCGTTGGCGACGCACCGCTTCAAGGGACTGTCCAGCGATATATTTCATGACCAGGCAGGCTTCACTGTCAAGGTAGGCATAAATGTCGGGGATGTTCGGATGGCCAGGCTGGTTGAGATCCACCAGCATCCGGGCTTCGCGCTGAAAATTTGCCCGGGCCTCTTGCTCTTTCTGATCACTCCAGCCAGGATCTATGGTCAGTTGCTTGACGACACACGGGCGATCATTAAGACTCGTATCAACCGCGCGATAGGTAGCGCCAAAGCCACCTGCACCCAGGTGCTGATCGATACGATAACGTCCGCCGAGGAGATAGCCGGGTTGAAAGGGAAGATATGATGCGCCTTGCTGCCCGACCAGCTGCCCGACCAGGGCAATGGTTGGCCCTGTCGCAGCCGCCGGCTGATAGAGAAATCGATAACCACATGTGCCACAGAATGTGTCCTGCGGTGTCTGCGGTGTATGGCAACGTGGGCAGTATAAATGTATAGGTGTCATTGCTTTGCTCTATGAGGCAGATGATAGTGCGTTGCGCGGGATGCGAGCGAGATATCTTCATCAATGCATCCCGCCGTACGCGCTAACTCAGATGGAATGGAACGCAGCATTGCTTGCCCAATGACTCAGGCCGCATTGCTCGTCATCCGTATGTGTTCCATATATTTCGGGTCGACGACGAACATGATTGGCACAAAGTTGAGAAAGTTGTAGTTGTCGACAGGAACCCATCTGGGCTTCAGCTTGTGCAGAAAGAAAGCAAAGGGATCGCCTATTAATCCTGCACAGGTAAAAGTAATATAGAAAATACCAAAAAAATCCAAAGATGGGGAAATAAACATACAGGCTGGTTAAATACCAGGAGATGAAACCGAGTATGGGATAGAGAAGGGTTGCAGAAACAACGTAGGCAATAAATACAACTCCCAGGAATAACACAGCATCAGTTCCGGAAGTAATGCCCGCTATCTCATTCCGTAATATGGCGTTGAGAAAGACAATAACCATGGTAAGTGCCATACCAAACGCGCGTACAAAAGCCACCTGCAACGTTGGACCCCACTGGACATGCTTGATGTCTCGGCGAATTGAGAAGCCACGCATTGTACTATCTCCTTGTTATTGTCCTTACCAACAGTTTGTTGTCAGTGGCGCAGATCGTGACAACCAGTATGGCGGTTGCTTTAAACCCGCGCCAACCTTACCTATGAATAACGTTATCCCTTATACACCGTGGTTCGTCCGGAAATCTGGCCTTTGAAGACCTCTTTGCCATCCATGAGTACGTTTCCTTAGACGGAGCTCTGCAGATGATCCTGATGTGCAGATGTTCTATCCATACACCACGATACGTCCAGATAAATTACCTTTGTAGACCTCCTTCCCGTTGACATGAATACTCCCATCGCATGGTGGATTAACATTCGCGTTGAAGTCACCGTTGTTATTAGTATGTCCAGCATCATGACAAGGTAACGGTGTGTAATAGGCTACCCGAATACGAGCATTTTTGAGCGGTTTACCGTCTCGTTCACTACATACATGGACTGTTATCATGATTGTCCTCCTCGTATACGACGTGTGTGAGCGGGACATTCCCGCTTACTTATTGCTTGCGTCTGGCTGTATTCCTACACGCAGTTGGTAACCCGCTCTCAAAAGAACGGATACCTTCTCGTCGATAGAACACCTGAGTTGTAATCATGTCATGCGCGACTCCTTGATACTATGATTAAAAGGAATAGGTACGAAATTAACAGCGATATGCACCCTTTTTCTTCCTATTTCCGTCCTCTGTAAAAATTAGAGACCAGGAGAAAGAATTACGAATAACTGGGTGTTTGCCTGTAAAAAAGTCCTGCGTACTATATATGTACCAAAACAGGATTTTTACTTGTTGACTCCTTCCCTGGACGTTATTATCGATAGAGTTCCTACTCGATGCCCCATACCTGCACACTTTCGCCATGGTATGCCAACATTCGTCCGTCGGGACTGAATACGACGCTTTCAATATCGTACCCAGGTTGTGAGGGCCACTGACGTAGGAGCTTTCCATCTGCTACATTCCAGAGGCGTAAAATATGATATGAGCCTCCACTAAGGAGCATCTGCCCATCGGGACTGAACACGAGATTTCTTATCGTTTCTGGTCCTGGTCTCCACGGTTCAAGTCCAGGCTGCGGAATTACTGCCGAGGTGTCGATGATGCGTAGAACTTCGCCACCGGGTATACTCCATAGTGTAATGGGACTATGATGGCCACTGCTTGCTAGTATCTTCCCGTCAGGACTATAGGCTAGTGTATTAATATTATGTTCCTGTCGCGTGAACTCTCCTAACAGGAGACCATCGGGCACTTTCCAGATTCGAACAATATTTTCTATCCCACCGCAAGCAAGAATATGGTCATCCGAGCTGAGGGCTATACTTGATAAATTTTCTTTACTCCCAAACCATGCTTTGATCTGATGCCTATCAGACATGCTCCACAGTTCAATCAATCCTTTATCTAGAGAGGTGACATATGTTTTGCTTTTATCATCGCCATCACCAGCACCAGCACAGGCCAGTATCTGCCCATCGGCACTGATTGCCAATGATCGAATCGTTTTCTTACCGTTCGCTTATTTTTTAGGGTACTAAATGGAATTTTCATCCCACTTGAGCCTGAAAAATCGACAAAATTTGAGGCAATCTCCCCACTTTGGTGTACACGTTTCCGTAATGTGTAAAACATTT